>JANWJA010000044.1 GCA_025449615.1 Methyloceanibacter sp. | reverse complement strand
TTCGGAAGGGGCGATCTCGGCTGGGTCGAAGCAATAGCGGCTGTTGCAGAACTCGCACGTCACGCAAACTTCGCCGTCCACAGTCATGTCGGTGAGATCCTCCGGCGAGAATCCTTTTAACATGGCTTCGACGCCCTCACGCGAGCAGCTGCACTAGGTCTCCAGCTCGACGGCGCGGTAGGCGCGCACGTTCTCTTCGTGGAACAGGCGATAGAGCAGCCGGTCAGCGGGGAGCATTGGATCGAGCAGCTCATGATCCTCCACGGTATCGGCAAGCGCCAGAGCGCGCGTCCAATCTTCCTCGTCGGCTGCGGTCTCGCTCTCGGTGCCGTGGCCGCCCTCGCGGGTCAGCTTCTGCAAGAGAAGCCCTCCCGCGCGCCAGGTCCAGGAGCGGGCGCCGGGCTGATCGGCGCGATAATGCCGCGCGACGGCAAGCCTGATGAAGGTCGGAAGCTGCTCAGACTGCCGGAAATAAGTATGCGCCGCATCGGCGAGACTCTCGCCTTCGAGCGGCACCACGCCTTGATAGCGTTCGGTTTCCGGGCCACGGTCGATCGTCATGGCGAAATGACCTTGGCCAAGAAGCTGAGCATGAGTGTCGCCGGCGAGCTCGGCGATCCGCTCAGCCGAGAAGCGGGCATAACCACGTAAGTGGCCGGGCACCTCGTAATCGGTGACCAGGAGATCGACGGGGCCATCGGTGGAGGCTTGCAGGATGAACTTGCCTTCGGACTTCAACGCCGCGCCGAGAAGCGCGGTCAGCGCGACCGCCTCGCCGAGGAGCTTCGACACCGGCTCCGGGTAGTCGTGGCGGGAGAGGATGGTGTCGACCGTGGAGCCGAGCTTGACCAGCCGGCCGGCGACGCCGGCATGCTCGGCCTGGAACGGCAGGATCAGATTATCGTCGGGAACGACGAACTTGATCCTTTGCTCTGAGAGTGGTTCCGTCATTTGCGGCGCGCGGTCCGCTTAGGTTTGCCTCCGAGGCACCAGGCGATGATCGCCTTCTGCACATGTAGCCGGTTCTCCGCCTCGTCCCAGACCACGGATTGCGGTCCGTCGATAACTTCGGCCGTCACCTCATCGCCGCGATGGGCGGGCAGGCAGTGCATGAAGATAGCGTTCCGCTTCGCCGCCGCCATCACTTTCTGATCGACCTGGTAGGGCTTCAGCAGCGTCTCGCGCCGTCTCTTGTCGTTGTCGCCCATCGACACCCAGACATCCGTCAGGACGCAATCGGCGCCGCGCGCTGCCTCGATAGGATCGGCAAAGATGGTGATCTCGGCACCCTCTTTCCGCGCCCAGTCGAGCAAGTCAGGCGCCGGTGAAAACTCCTTCGGGCAGGCAAAGTTCAGTTTGCACCCGAGCTTCGCTGCAGCATGGATCCAGGAATTGGAAACATTGTTGGCATCGCCAATCCAGGCAATGGTCTTGCCTTTGATCGAACCCAGGTTCTCCTCGAAGGTCATGACGTCGGCCATGACCTGGCAGGGATGCGATTTCGGCGTCAGGCCGTTGATCACGGGCACGGTCGCGTTCGCGGCGAGCTCGGCAAGCGTGTCGTGAGATCCGGTGCGGAGCATGATGGCATCGACATAGCGCGAGAGGACACGCGCGGTATCGGCCACCGACTCCCCTCTCCCCAATTGCATGTCACCCGCATTGAGCACAATCGACTGTCCGCCAAGCTCAAGCATCGCCGCTTCGAAGGAGACGCGCGTCCGCGTCGAGGGCTTCTCGAAGATCATAGCCAGCACCAGACCTGGTTTCACTCCCGCCAGCTTCTTCTTGCCGCGCTTCTTCAACTTCGCCGCATGATCGAGGATCGAACGCAAATTCTTGCGGTCTAAAGAATCGATATCGAGGAAATGATTTGGGGTCATGGGATCGGCCAGATCTTTAGGGTCAGACTTTAGAGGCGCCGTTCTTGAGCGCGACGCAGGCGGCATCGATATTGGCGATAGCCAAATCGATCTCCGGCTCATCGACGATGAGCGGCGGCAGCAGGCGGACGACATTGTCGCCGGCTTGAACGGTCAACATATGTTGCGCGAGAAGCGCCTTGATCAGGTCCTGGTTCGGGATTTTGCATTTCAGCCCTAGCATCAGCCCCTGGCCGCGTATGTCTTCGATGATATCGGCATGCTCGTCGTGCAGCGCGGCGAGGCGTTGCTTCAGTCTGAGGCTCATAGCCGAGACGTGAGCGAGAAAGCCGGGCTCAAGCATGACATCAAGGACGGCATTGCCCACGGCCATGGCAAGCGGATTGCCGCCAAAGGTGGAGCCATGGCTGCCGGGGGTCATGGGCGCACCGACCTCCTCGGTGGTGAGGCAGGCGCCGACGGGAAAGCCGCCGCCAAGCCCCTTCGCCGTCGCCATGATATCGGGGGTAATGCCAGCCCATTCATGCGCAAACAGGCGCCCGGTGCGGCCCATGCCGGTTTGCACTTCGTCGAGCACCAAGAGGATTCCTTCCTCGTCACAGAGCGCGCGGAGATCACGCAAAAAGCTCCAAGACACTTCCCGCATGCCGCCCTCGCCCATGATCGGCTCGATGAGCACTCCGGCCGTCTCCGGCCCGATTGCGGCCTTGACGAGGTCGATGTCGCCCACCTTCACCTGGTCGAAGCCTTCGGCGGGCGGACCGAAGCCTTCGAGGTGCTTGGACTGTCCGCCGGCGGCGATGGTCGCGAGGGTGCGGCCGTGAAATGCGCCTTCGAATGTAACAAGGCGATAACGCTCCGACGCGCCGTTCGCGAAGTGATAGCGACGCGCGACCTTGATCGAGCCTTCGACGGCCTCAGCCCCCGAATTGCAGAAGAACACGCGCGAAGCGAAGGTCGCGGCGGCGAGCCGCTCGGCAAGCCGCTCCTGAAGCGGGATGCGGTGCAAATTAGAGACGTGCCAGAGCTTATTCGCCTGCTCGCTCAGCGCCTTGATCAAACGCGGGTGGGCATGGCCAAGCGCCGTCACCGCGACGCCCGAGCTGAAGTCGAGATAACGCTCGCCGGACCCAGTGAAGAGATAGGCGCCTTGTCCGCGGTCGAACACAAGTTCGCTGCGGGAATAGGTCGGAAGGAGGGCCGACATCGTTTTCTGTGTTCCTGAAACAAAATTGCCGCCGGTGCGGCGGCAGTAAACAATGTCAGAGCTTTAGGTCGCGTGTAGAAGCGTGTCAATCGACCCCGCCCCAGGCTTATCCCATGGTCGTCCACGCTTTCATCCACGGCAGCGTTTGTATTCTCCGCAAAGAAGTGGCAGAATCCATTCGTTCCGGTGGAAAACGGGGACCACAAGCGTGGCGGACGCTTGCCGCGATTTCCACGGACTAGTAGGGTAATAATCGCTCGGCCACAATATGTCGTGGGTGCAGCGTTGCACCCGGGCGATCATTCTCAGCAGTAATCGTCGCGTTTTTTAGTGCCGTCTCCTGGCAGACGGGGGGATTCTGAGTCCAATTTGAGGAGGCCAAAATGTCTTGGAATGATGAAAGGGTAGAACTGCTGAAGAAGCTTTGGGCGGAAGGGCTGAGTGCAAGCCAAATCGCGGGTCGCTTAGGCGGAGTGACGCGCAATGCGGTGATCGGCAAGGTGCATCGGCTCGGACTTTCCGGCCGGGCAACGAGCCCGCGCTCGGCAAGCCCCAGACCGCGGCGAAATCATCTGCCGCGGCAAAACCGGTCGCCATCTTTGCTGTTCGGGACGCGCGGCAATACCGCGTTGAAGGCGGCTTATGACGCCGAGCCCGAATTTCTGCCGGCGCCGGTTGAGGAGCTTGTGATCCCGCTTCACGAGCGGGCGAGCATCCTCACGCTGAAGGAGTCGATGTGCCATTGGCCGATCGGCGATCCGGGCGATCCGGAATTTCATTTCTGCGGACGCAAGAAGAGCGGTGCGATCCCTTATTGTGACTACCACGCGCGCATGGCCTATCAGCCGGCGCAGGCGCGGCGAAGGGAGAAACGCGTCGCCTTCGGATAAGAAAAAGGCGTCACACAAGACGCCAGGAACCAGAATTCAGGGAGGCGCCATTCGCGGCGCCTCTTTTTTTGGATTAAGCGGGTTCTTCCATCCTGTCGGTGAAGGCGTAGCCGGCGCCGCGCACGGTCCGCACTGGATCCGGCTCGGAGCCGCGCATCATGGCCTTGCGCAAGCGGCCGATATGCACGTCGACGGTGCGCTCATCGACATAGACGTTCCGACCCCAGACGCCATCGAGCAATTGCGCACGGCTGAACACGCGGCCCGGGCTCTGCATGAGGAATTCAAGCAAGCGGAACTCGGTTGGACCGAGATGGATGGCTTTGCCGCCTCGGGTGACACGGTGAGAATCGCGGTCGAGCTCGATGTCGCCGACGGTAAGGACCGAGGCGATGCGTTCGGGGTGGGTGCGACGGAGGATGGCGCGGACGCGGGCCATCAGCTCAGGCAATGAGAACGGCTTCACCACGTAATCGTCGGCGCCGGTGGTGAGCCCCCTGATGCGGTCGCTCTCTTCGCTCCGCGCCGTGAGAAGAATGATCGGGATATGGCGGGAATCCTTGCCGGTACGAAGCCTGCGGCAAAGTTCGAGACCGGAGATGCCCGGCAACATCCAGTCGAGGACGATCAAATCGGGCGAGCCCTCGGCGATGGCAACTTCCGCCTCATCGCCGCGGTGAACTACATCGACGGCGTAACCTTCGGCCTCAAGATTGTAGCGTAGCAGCAGGGCCAGCGGCTCTTCGTCCTCCACCACCAAGACTTTTGCGTGCGTGCCCATCGTGTTCATTTGCAGCATGTGCTACTCCGCCGGCCGTCTGATTGGGACTGGGGTTGAGCTGGTATTATCGCCTTTGGGGCGTTGATCGGTGATGGCACTCCCGTGAACCAGAAAATACACGGTCTCGGCGATGTTGGTGGCGTGGTCGCCGATGCGCTCGATGTTCTTGGCGCCGAACAGAAGATGGGTGCAGAGCCCGATATTGCGCGGGTCTTCCATCATGTAGGTGAGGAGCTCGCGAAACAGCGAGTTGTACATCGCGTCGATTTCCTCGTCCTTGTACCAGACCTTAAGCGCGCGATCGGCGTCCCGCTCGATGAAGGCGTCGAGCACCTCTTTCAGCTGCTCGAGCGCCAGCTCTCCCATGTGCTTCAAGCCCAGCATCAGCTTTTTCGGCTGCTGCTCGCCGACCACGGCGAGCGCACGCTTGCCGATATTCTTGCCGAGATCGCCGATCCGCTCCAGATCGGCGGAGATGCGGAGCGCCGCCATGATCTGGCGGAGGTCGTAGGCCATCGGCTGCCGCCGTGCGATCATGACAATGGCCTGCTCCTCGATCTCGTGCTCGAGGGCGTCAATGACTTCATCTTCCTTGATGGTGACCTCGGCGAGATCGGGGTCGCGGCGCTCCAGGGCGTCGATCGACTGGCCCACGACCTGCTCGGCAAGGCCGCCCATTTTGGCGATCTTGGTATTGAGCGCCGCAAGCTCTTCTTCATACGATCTGACGATGTGCTCGTGCTTATCCATCTCGGTCTCCTCGAAGGCGGCGCGGCTTAACCGAACCGGCCTGTGATGTAATCTTGCGTCCGCTCCAGCTTCGGATTGGTGAAGATCTGGGTGGTGTCGCCATATTCGATCATCTCGCCCAAATACATGAAGGCGGTGAAATCGGAGGTGCGCGCGGCCTGCTGCATGTTGTGGGTAACAATGGCGATGGTGTAGTCGCGCTTCAAGACGTCGATCAGTTCCTCGATCTTGGCGGTCGAGATCGGATCGAGCGCGGAGCACGGCTCATCGAGCAAAATGACTTCAGGCTTAATGGCGACGGTTCGGGCGATGCAGAGCCGCTGCTGCTGACCGCCGGAAAGGCTGAGGCCGCTGGCGTCGAGCTTGTCCTTGACCTCATCCCACAAGGCACCGCGCTTTAATGCCTCCTCGACGCGCTGGTCGAGATCGGCCTTGGAAGGATTTTCGTAAAGCCTGACGCCGAAGGCGATGTTCTCATAGATCGTCATCGGGAACGGGGTCGGCTTCTGAAACACCATGCCGACCTTGGCGCGGAGCAGATTGAGATCCTGGCCCGGGCGAAGAATATTTTCGCCGTCGAGCATGATCTCGCCCTCGGCCCGCTGGTTCGGATAGAGGTCGTAGATGCGGTTCACGATGCGCAGCAGCGTGGACTTGCCGCAGCCGGACGGCCCGATAAAGGCGGTGACAGTGTTGGCGTAGAGGTTGACGTTGATGTCGGCCAGGGCCCGGTACGCGCCGTAATAGAAATTGAGCCTGCGCACGGCGACCTTTTCGTCGAGCCTTCCTGGAGCGACTGTAGGACCCTCGTGCTCTCTCACGTCAGTATGTATGGCTAGGTTCATGACGGCATCCTTTTTGAGGCAAGCATACGCGCCAGGATGCTGAGAGCCAGCACGGCGGCAGTGACAAGGAGGGCCCCGGTCCAGGCGAGCTGTTGCCAGTCCTCATAGGGGCTCAAGGCGAATTGGAAAATGACCACGGGTAGGCTCGCCATTGGCGCATTCAGATCCCAGCTGAAGAACTGGTTGTTCAGCGCGGTGAAGAGAAGCGGCGCGGTCTCGCCGGTGATGCGCGCCACAGCGAGAAGGACGCCCGTCACGATGCCGGCGCGCGCGGCGCGGTAGGCCACGTGGCGGATGACCAACCATTGAGGTAAGCCCATCGCAGCGGACGCTTCGCGCAGCGTGTTCGGCACGAGGAGGAGCATGTCCTCGGTGGTGCGCACCACGACGGGAATCACCAGGATAGCGAGCGCAACGGCGCCGGCCCAGGCGGAGAAATGCCCCATCTGCCGCACCATGATTTCATAAACAAAGAGGCCAACCACGATCGAGGGCGCGCTCAAGAGAATGTCGTTGATGAAGCGGACGATCATGGTGAGCTTCGTGTAGCGTCCATACTCGGCCATATAGGTGCCGGCCATGATGCCGAGCGGGGTTCCGAGAGCGACGGCCATGACGGTCATGATCAGGCTGCCCATGATCGGGTTCAACAAACCGCCTTCGCCGCCAGGCGGCGGCGTCATTTCAGAAAACACGGACGGCGACAGGCCCCCAACACCCTTGACCACCAATACGATCAGGATCAGCACGAGCCAGGTGAGGCCGAAACCGGTAGCGCCAATGGACAGGGCCGTTGCCAAGAGGTTGGTGTGCCGCCTTCTCGCATAGCGCGCGTTGGACTTGGAGGCCGACACGATCATCTCCCTTCCTGCCTTTCGAGCCGCATCAACAACAGCCTGGCCGCGGCGAGCACAATGAAGGTGATGAAGAAGAGAATGAGGCCCAAGGCCACCAGCGATGCTGTGTAAAGGTCGCCGGTGGCTTCGGTAAATTCGTTGGCGATGGTCGCCGAGATGGTGGTGCCCGGCGCCATGATCGAAGGCATGATTCTATGCGCATTGCCGATGACGAAGGTCACGGCCATGGTTTCACCCAGCGCGCGGCCCAATCCTAGCATGACGCCGCCGATAATACCTACGCGTGTGTACGGGATAACGACGCGGCGGATGACCTCCCAGCGTGTACAGCCGATGCCGTAGGCCGCCTCTTTCAGCACAGGCGGCACCGTCTCGAACACCTCGCGTGTGATCGAGGTAATGAAGGGGAGCACCATGATGGCGAGGATCAGACCGGCGGTCAGCAGACCGATGCCGTAAGGCGGGCCTGCGAAAAGTTGATTGAGCACCGGCACATTGCCGAACATATCGATCAGGGCCGGCTGAAAATGCGTCTGAAAGAACGGGGCGAAGATGAAAAGGCCCCAGATGCCGTAGATTATGCTCGGGATGCCGGCCAAGAGCTCGATGGCGACACCGATCGTACGGCGTAGTCGCTCTGGGCAGATCTCGGTCAAGAAGATCGCAATGCCGAGGCTGATAGGAACGCCAATGAGCATGGCGATGGTGGATGTCAGGACCGTGCCGTAAATGGCCGGAAGCGCTCCGAATTTCTCGGTGACCGGGTTCCAACTCTGCGAGGTGAAGAATTCGAAACCAAAGGCGCGCCAAGCGGGGAGCGACCCGTGCACCAGCGAGATCATCACCCCTGCCAGGATCACCAGCACGGTGATCGCCGATATGAGGGTGAGCGTCCCGAAAGTGCGGTCGCCGATATGGAATCGCCGCAGGGTCCGAGCCAGCATGGCGTCGCGTGTGGCGATGCCAGCAAGGGGCGAGGGTTGAAGCGCTATGTCCATCTTGCCCAACCCCCTCTGCACAAAACCTCGACGGTATTTAGATGAGACCGAGGCAGGGGTTTTCCCCTGCCTCGAATTCAGGTGTTAGTTCGTCGCGAAGAGCGGCTTGCCGGCAGAGTCCTTGATCCGGGCCCACTCAGCACGCGAAAGCTCGACGACGTTGGCGGGCATCGGAATGTAGTCAAGTTCCTCGGCCATCTTGGCGCCGTTCTTATACGCCCAGTCGAAGAATTTGAGCGCTTCGCCGGAGGCCGCCATGTCCTGTGCCGTGGTGTGCATCAGGATGAAGCTCGCCGCGGTGATCGGCCAGGAGTCGGCACCGGGCTGCGAGGTCAGGATGACGCCATATCCGGGAACCGATTTCCAATCCGCATTCGCTGCCGCGGCTTGGAAGGACTTTGTCTCCGGCGCGACGCTCTTGCCGTCGCTGTTGACCATGTTGGCATGGGTCAGTTTGTTCTGTTTGGCGTAGGCATATTCGACGTAGCCGATGGCGCCTTTGGTCTGGGCAACGTTGTTGGCCACGCCCTCATTGCCCTTGGCACCGATGCCGACCGGCCATTCGACGGCGGCGTCAGCACCGACCTTTGACTTCCAGTCCGCGTTCGACTGCGACAGATAAGTGGTGAAAATGAAGCTGGTGCCCGATCCGTCGGAGCGATGCACCACGGCGATCGCGGAGGAGGGCAGCTTCACTTTCTCGTTCAGCTTGGCGATGGCCGGATCGTCCCATTTGGTGATCTTGCCAATGAAAATGTCGGCCAGCGTCGAACCATCGAGCACGAGCTCGCCGGGCTTCACGCCTTCAATGTTCACGACAGGGACGATGCCGCCAATGATCATCGGGAACTGGATCAGGCCGTTCTTATCGAGCTCTTCCTGCCCGAGCGGCTTGTCGGTCGCGCCGAAGGTCACCGTGTTGGCTTCAATCTGCTTGATGCCGCCGCCGGAACCGATCGACTGATAATTGAGACCGTTGCCCGTCTCTTTCTTGTAGGCATCGGCCCATTTCGCGTAGATCGGATAGGGGAAGGTAGCGCCGGCCCCCGAAATATCGGCGGCTTGAGCGCTGGGGATGGCAAACGCTGCGGCGATACCCACAGCTGCCGCATAAGACATAAACCTCATAGTAGCTCTCCCTTGGAGATATCGGCCTCTAACAGGCCCCGCAGCGGGGACCCTCCGCCGCCGCCGGCCAAGCGTTAAGGCCGCGGAATAAAGCTACTATGTCACTTATGTGACAGTTCTATAACAGTGCTTGGAAAGGGCCAGAAACAGCCTGTGGACAGAGCTATTCGGCGGCCGCCGCGCGCTCGGATCGGCCCTCGCTGGCGGCATTGAGCACGATCGTAAAAGTCGAGCCTTTGCCGGGCTTTGAGGCAATGAGAAGCTCGCCGCGATGGCGATTCAGAATATGTTTGACGATGGCGAGTCCAAGGCCTGTGCCGACCTTATCCTTGCTCTCAGCCTCGATGCGGTAGAAGCGCTCGGTTAGGCGGGGCAGATGTTCGGGCGCGATGCCGGGACCCTGGTCGATGACGGCGATGGCGTAGCGGGTGCCTTGCCTGCCATGCGGGGCCAGGCGCTTCGCCTCCAGCCGGACCTTGCTGCCATTGGCACCGTATTTCAGTGCGTTGTGGACGAGATTTTGCAGAACCTGAACCAGCTCATCACGATCGCCGCGGACAATGGCCGGGCGGCCGAAGCCTTCGACCTCGATGCGAAGCTCATTCGATTTGGCCAGAGGTTCCAGCGTGTCGCGCGCGTGTTCGAGCACTTCGTTCAAATCGATGAGCCCACTCGGCGGCACATGGGCGTTCATCTCGACGCGGCTCAAGGAGAGAAGCGCATCGATGAGGCGTGTCATGCGCGAAGCTTGCTCGCCCATGATGGCGAGGAAGCGGTCGCGCGCTTTCGGATCCTCTTTCGCCGTGCCTTGCAACGTCTCGATGAACCCGCGCAACGAGGCGAGCGGGGTGCGCAACTCGTGGCTCGCATTGGCGATGAAATCGGCGCGCATCTGATTGATGCGTTCGAGCTCAGTCAGATCGCGCATGAGAATGAGGATATTGCCGCCAGTCTCGGATTGGCTCGCGAGCGGCGCCACGGTCACCGCCATGCGGCGCCCGACGGGGACACGCTCCGCATAGGTGACAGTGACGGCGCTGCCCTGCCTCGGGGCAGCGCTTACAGCGTCGAGAAACTCCGGAGTGCGGATGACGGAAGAGATGTGGCTGCCTTCGCGGAGCGTTTCGAATAGGCGCTTCGCTGGGGCATTGCAGAAGAGGACTTGGCCCGTTGCGTTGAGCAGGATGGTGGGGTCGGGCAAGGCTTCAGCCATCAACTCCATGGCCGAAGACCGCTGCGTGGCCGCGGATTGACGATCGAGCGCGGACTGCAAGATGTCCGGACCAGGTTTTCGCGGCACGAGCGCAATGAGTAAGACAACAGCGAGGAGGCCGATGACCGCATGCCAAACCGGCACGCTGAACAGCACCAGCGCCACGGCGATCACTCCCGCGATGACGATGAGCCAGACCGAAGCACGAATCCGGGCCGTGACAATGTCGAGGACGCCCGCGAACGTTCCGCCCCCCTCGCCCATCTCGGGCGTAACGGGAATGTCGATGTCACGTTCGGCTCGATCGTTCAAAGTCCAGAGTTCCTAAGATTGATGCGAATCGCCGGAGTTTCGCGCTCATATCAAGCGCCTGTTTTATCACGATTTTACGACAATGACAGGCTGAGCGTGAAGGAAGGGTGACATTGCTGTGTCAGGCTCCGCCCGTCGTCATTTGCCAGCTCAGCGCGAGAGGCCCTTCCTGGCAAGGTCCGCCAGGTAATCCTGAAAGAGTGTGTCCTTGCCTTCTCCGAGCTCTCTTAAATAGGGCCAGGCATAGAGGCCGGTGTCGTGGCCGTCATCGAACACGATGCGGA
The DNA here is from genome assembly GCA_025449615.1 of Methyloceanibacter sp. The sequence goes on along the minus strand of JANWJA010000044.1, from coordinate 293 downwards.
CAGCATAGTTACCGACGGGATCGAGCCTGGCGATGCGCACGTTCTTCTTGCCGGGGACCGTCACGCGCGTGTCGGCACCATGGCCCTTAACCTCGGCGCTGGGGCTCATCACCCTTAAGAACTCGGCCGGAAAATCGAAGCTTCTGCCGTCGTCATAATTTACGGTCAGCCAAGTCTTGTCCTTGGCGAGCTTGAGTTCGGTCGGCCACGGAGCGGAAGTCTGGTCGGTCATGAAGCTGCCTCAGCCGAGGTCAATTTCGCCGTCGACGACGTGTTTGAGGCCCGTGCCTTCC
>JANWJA010000043.1 GCA_025449615.1 Methyloceanibacter sp. | reverse complement strand
ATGCACGAAGCTCGTTAAAGCGCTTGAGAAACTTGGCCTCGGCGTCGCCAGTAGCAAGCGGCTTGAGGTGCGACAATTTGGTTACCAGCGAAGCGCTCAAGCCCCGGGGCTGGCCAAAAAAGCGTTTTGCCTCTTCGATCGAGAAGCCCGCAAGCACGGTGGCCTCATAATAGGCCGCAATCTTGTCGGCGCGCTTGATCAGCTTGGTTACTTCCTCCGGCAACACTGCCGGCAACCCGAACCGCAAGTGAATCGCCGCGAGCAATTTCGCCTCGAAGGCCTTGTAGTCGAGGGCGAGCGCCGCCTTGAACGGACTGATCAGGTCGCCGATCACATATTCGGGCGCATCGTGAATCAGCGCCGCCAGCCTGTAGCGCCGCTCCAGTGATGGGTTAAGCGCGCCCGCGATCGTCTCGACCAACTGACTATGCTCGGCCACCGAGAAAGCATGCTCGCCGTCAGTCTGTCCGTTCCAGCGTGCAACACGCGCCAGCCCATGCGCGATATCCTCGATCTCGATGTCGAGCGGCGAGGGATCGAGCAGATCAAGCCTGCGCCCGCTCAGCATGCGCTGCCAAGCGCGTGGGCCGGTGCTCGGCTGAAGACTATGCATGGCAATATCCAAGTCTGAATCGCGGTCCGAGCCTGACGTTTACCAAGACCATGTCCTTAGTATTTATGCACACAACGTGAAAAAGAAAATGGACTAAGCCGAATCATAGTGTCATTCATGCGTCTATTGTTAGCGTGCAAACCCCCCGCTGTCCGTCACTTGGGAGATGCATATGGCAAAGCTGCCGAGATATTCACTGTTCCACAACGAGAAGAGCAAGAAGTGGGAGCTCAAAGCCGAGCCCTCCGGGAAAGTCGTGCAACGCTGGACGACTAAGGCCAGAGCGACCAAAGGCGGCGTCCTGAAGCGAGCCGTGCAGAACAAAGGTTCGGTTCGCATCCGCAACCGCAATGGGCGCATCCAAGAAGAGCGGACGTATCCGCGCAGCGCTGATCCTCGCGGTTCCAAGGGCTAACCCGACTAAAATTTCATGCAGGCGGCGTGGCGGTGGCATTCGACCAGATGGTCGTTGACCATGCCCGTCGCCTGCATGAACGCATAGACGATGGTCGGTCCGCAAAATTTGAAGCCGCGCGCTTTTAGGTCTTTTGCGATTTTGCGCGACAGCTCCGTCTCGGAGGGCACTTCGCGGATGGACTTAAATCTGTTGATGATCGGCTTGCCGTCGACAAATCCCCAAATCAACTCCGAGAAGCCGTCGCCCTTTTCCATGATGTCGAGCCAAGCGCGAGCCGAGAGCACGGCGCCTTCGACCTTCATGCGATTGCGCACGATGCCTTCGTCTTGCATCAGCGCCGCGATCTTCTTGTCAGAATAGCGCGCGATCTTTTCCGGCTTGAAGCCGTCGAAGGCGCGGCGGAAATTTTCCCGCTTGCGCAAAATCGTGATCCAGGAAAGCCCGGCCTGAAATCCGTCGAGCACGAGTTTCTCGTAGAGCGCGAGGTCGTCGCGTTCCGGCACGCCCCATTCCTCGTCATGATATGAGACATAGAGCGGGTCGGTGCCGGGCCAAGGACAGCTTTTAACCTCAACGGTTCTCTTGCTCATGCCGTCACTCTCGGCGACGGCAAGGCAAGCGTGAGCCAGCCGGGCCTCCGCAGGCTCAGAGTTGCCTCGCCTGCGCGCAGTGTCTCTCCAGCCTCGTACGCTTGTTCGACCCGATCGAGCCGCAAGGATGCGAGCCCAAGCCTGCCATCGATGGAGGTCAGGCTCCCGACCACGGTGTCGCCGGCTAGCACGTCGCTGCCGATCGCCGGCAATTGCCGGTCGCCTTCGACCGGAATGAGTCGCTTCCGCGCCGTGCCTCTGTGCTCCATGCGCGCAACGACTTCTTGTCCTACGAAGCAACCCTTCTTGAAATCGACGCCATGCAATTGATCGAACAGCGCCTCGTGCGGAAAGGCGTCGCCGTATTGATAGTCGCGTCCGCCCTCCGGCACGCCTTGGGCGATCCGCATGGCGTGGTAGTCGTTCTCGCGGGCAGAGCCACAGCCAATTTTGTCGAGGCTCAGTTCCTGAGGTGCCAGCACGCGCGTCCCAAGCTCGGGAGCCCGTGGATCGACGAAGGCAATCGCGCCTTCGACAACCTTCGGCTCGCCACCCCAGCAGGCGACCCCTTTGAGAGGCGCCTCCTTGATCTCAACAGCAGCCCTGAGGCGGTAGAAATTGAGGCGTTTTAGCAGTTCGCCCAAGCTGGCTTTGGGCGCCTCGACCAGGAAACCGTCCCCCTTCGGCACCAAAAAGAAATCGAACAGAATCTTGCCCTGTGGCGTGAGCAAGCCGGCAAATATGGCCCTACCGTCGCGCGCCGTCTCGATATCGTTGGTGACCAGCCCTTGCAGCAATCTGCGCGCTTCTGCGCCCGCGACCTCGATCACGCCACGATCCACAAGCTCCGCCGCCAGACATTGGCCCATGGCTTTGTCTTCTGCTACCTAGGGGACTTGAGATGTATGGGAGCGGGCCCGACCCTGCAAGCGGACTGAAACTTGGCCGACACCTTCGATCTTGTCCTTAAGGGCGCGACCATCGTCAATCACGCCGGCGAAAGCGTGGCCGATCTTGCCATAGGCGATGGCCGTATTGCCGCTCTTGGCGACATCGCCGCCTCGAGCGCCGGCCGCGCCATAGATGCTAGGGGCTTGCACGTCCTGCCCGGGGTTATCGATAGCCAGGTGCATTTTCGCGAGCCTGGCCTCGAGCACAAAGAAGATTTGGCAAGCGGGAGCAGGGCGGCTGTACTCGGCGGCGTCACTGCCGTGTTCGAGATGCCGAACACCAAGCCCGCCACGACCACAGCGGAAGCCTTGACCGACAAAGTTGTGCGCGCTCGGAACCGTATGCATTGCGACTTCGCCTTCTTCGTCGGCGCCACCAAGCAGAATATCGACGAGCTGCCCACGCTCGAGCGACTCGAAGGCTCTGCCGGAATCAAGATCTTCGCTGGCTCCTCCACCGGCGATCTTCTGGTCGACGACGAGGATTCGCTCTCGCGCATTCTCGGCAAGATCAGTCGCCGCGCCGCCTTCCATTCCGAAAGCGAGATGAGGTTGCAGGAGCGCGCAGGCGTGAAACGTGCAGGCGATGTCTCAAGTCACAGTGAATGGCGCGACGCGGAAGCAGCTCTTGCCTCGACCGAAATGCTGCTCAGGTTGGCGCGGCAAGCGGGCAAGCGCATTCACATTTTGCATGTGTCGACCGCGGCCGAGATGCAATTGCTCGCACTGAACAAGGATATTGCCACCGTCGAGGTCACACCGCAGCATCTCACGCTGATCGCAAGGGAGGCCTATGCGTCGATCGGCTCGCGGGCGCAGATGAACCCGCCGCTTCGAGACAAGTCTCACCAAGACGTGCTTTGGTGGGGGCTCGATCAAGGCGTGGTCGATGTTCTGGGCTCGGATCACGCCCCGCACACGCTTGAGGAGAAGGAGGCGGCGTACCCAGCCTCGCCCTCCGGCATGCCGGGCGTGCAGACCCTGGTTCCGGTGATGCTGGACCATGTCAACAAAGGGCGGCTCAGCCTTGCCCGCTTCGTCGATCTGACCAGCGCCGGGCCGCAGCGCATCTTCGGCATCGCCGGCAAGGGCCGCATCGCGGTAGGCTATGACGCCGATCTCACCATCGTCGATCTGAAACTGCAGAAGACCATCACCGACGACTGGATCGCCTCGAAATGTGGTTGGACGCCCTTTGCCGGCCGCAATGTGCAGGGCTGGCCGGTCGGAACGATCCTCAGGGGCAATATCGCCATGTGGGACGGCGAACTTGGGCAACCCTCTGGTGCACCGGTCCGCTTCGGCGCGGCGTTGCCCGAGTGCTATTGAAGGAAATACTGCCAGACGCCTGTCGGCGAGACGCCTAGGCGATAGTAGGAATATTTGCCGCTCTTTTTCATCGCCGCCACCTTGTCGGCCGGCACGATCCGGAAAAGCTCGACCTCTTGCGCCGGGGTGAGCTTGGTCAAGTCCATCTCTGCGAGATAGGGCCAGATATAGATCGCGTCCTTGCCCTGGCCGGATTTGACGTAGCCCGTGGACAGAATATTCAAGAACGCTGCGAGCACCTCGCGACCCTCTCCGTCCGCCGAATTCTTCTTCCAGAAGGCGACGGGATCGTCGACATGGGTGGAAGCCACCATCGGCTTGAGCTCGTTCTCCTCGAGCACCGGCCGCATCGCGTCGATATCGCCACTTTGCGCCGTCTCGAATATTTCCTTGAGCGTCTCCTTGACCGGTGCGGGAAGCAGCTGAGGATCGTACAGGATCTGCGGTTGCGCCCCGTCGGGCTTCGGCGCCTCGGGCGCCTTTGCGCTGTCTGGAGCCGGCTTCGGCGCGGAGCTCTTCGGTGCATCGGGCGTTTTGGGAATCTCGCTCTGTTGCGCCTGAGCTTGTTTCGGCTCCGGCTGCCAGGCGTAGACAATACCTATCGCGGCGGTTACCAATGCGCCGAGGGCCAATGTGAAGGTCGTGCGGCGATTCATGCATCATTCCCTGAACAGCAATCCAAAATCGCATACCATGGCATTTTCGTCGCCTCTCTTTTGTGTAAATCCTGTGCCGCGGTTTAACGGCAAGGGCGCAAAGTCCATCCCTCTGTCATCCAACAGCGAATAGGCGCGCATTGATTCCGGGAGCCCATATCGTGCTGTCGGGCATCGAGCTTGTGCTCGCCGGCACCTTTATCGGACTTGTGTTGGCGGCGCCGATAGGCCCTGTCAACGTGCTGGTGATTCAACGCGCGGCCACCGGAGGCTTCTGGGCAGGCCTGGCCGCAGGCATCGGTGCTGTCCTCGGCGACGGGACGCTCGCGGCCGTGGCGGCGTTTTCCATGCGCGCCATTTCGGAGCTGATGGTTGAATATCGCGCGCCGATCCAATTGGTCGGCGGCGCGGTTCTTGTCATATTTGGATTGGGACTTCTGTTCGCCAAGCCCGCGCCATCGCTGGAGCCTGGCAAGGGCTCACCAAGATGGGAACATACCGGAGTCATTCCGCAGACCTATTTTCTGACGATCACCAATCCCGGCGCCATTCTCGGCACCGCAGCCATCTTTGGTGGACTGGGTTCGCTAATCGGCGGCCTCGACAACAATTTTGAAGCTCTGTTGCTCGTCGCCGCGGTGATGGGTGGAAGTCTGCTGTGGTGGCTCAGTCTTTCCGAACTGATCGCAACGATCCGTCACAAACTGACGGAAGAGCGCCTGAAACTGATCAACCGCATCGCCGGGATGGTCCTGATCGCCTTCGGCCTTCTCGTCCTCATCGGAGGATTGCTTCGCGAAGCCGGAGCTCTGTGATTATTGCGGCATGCGCTTCAGCGTGAATTCGCCGTGCTGGATGCGGCGTGACAGCCCAGTCGTCATCTTTGACACGGCATCTTCGCCATAGACGCCGATCAGATCGGCGAGCGCGGCAAACAGCGCCGCGTTGGCGAGACATTCCGGCTCGATGCCGTCATGCAGCGCTTCTTCCCACGCGTCCAAGATGTAGCGCAGCGCGGCCTGCTTTTGACCGTCGTCTTTCGTCGCTTGCGGTGTTGGACGCGATGCACGCAATGGCGTTTCCTCTTTGGGCGCCAAGAAGAGCCTAGGAGGGCCACAATTACACCCCGGATGCGGCATGCGGAAAATAGAGTGAACTAACGGTTAATTTACCAACCGCCGGTCTCTGGAGCCTGGCTGGGTTGCGCCGCGGGTTGCTGCGCACCGCGTTTCTTCTTGCCGGGGTTGGCGGGCTCCGCGGCTTGCTGGGCCTCTTGGCTGGCAGCCTGATCTGACTTCGCCGCATTCGGCTT
>JANWJA010000042.1 GCA_025449615.1 Methyloceanibacter sp. | reverse complement strand
TTTCCTCCCTGGCCGAAGCTCCAACACTAAAAGCCCCGGCGCGTCGCCGGGGCTTCTTTATTTCCAGGCTCCCGATCATGCGCTAACACCCTTCACATGCAGATCGACGGAACAGCCACCGCGCTCGACGCCATCGTTGCCTCGCCCTTCGCGCGCCTCGCCGAGCTTGTGGGGGGCATCGAACCGGGAGCGAAGCCAATCGACCTTTCGCTCGGGGAGCCACGAGCCATGATCCCAGCCTTTCTCGGGCCGATCTTGCAGGAACGGCTCGGCGAATTTGGTCGCTACCCGCCAATCCGGGGCATTCCACCGCTTCGGGAGGCCATCTCGGGGTGGATCGGGCGCCGCTATCCGAGCTTGAAGCACCAAATCGACCCCGAGCGTCATGTCCTGCCGCTCACTGGCTCGCGCGAGGGGCTGTTCTCGGCAATCTTCCCGGCGCTGGCGCGAAAAGACGTTGCGGGAAAGCCCGCCGTCCTAATCCCAAACCCGTTCTACCAGGCCTATGCTGCAGCAGCGGCTGCCTCGGGCACTGAGGCCGTCTATCTCCCGGCAGGGAGCGAAACGGGGTTCCTGCCGGACCTCAATGTGGTGGACGAGGGTTTGCTCAAGCGAACGGCAACCCTCTATCTCTGTTCGCCGTCCAACCCGCAAGGCGCCGTGGCCGGCCTGGACTACCTGGCAAAAGCCATCGAACTCGCGCGGCGCTTCGATTTCCTGGTCTTCGCGGATGAATGTTATTCGGAGATCTATTCGGACACGCCGCCGCCGGGCGCCCTCGAGGTCGCCCATGCGAGCCAAGGCAATTTCGCCAACGTACTAGCCTTCAATTCGCTTTCCAAGCGATCCGGGCTGCCAGGTTTGAGGTCCGGCTTTATCGCTGGCGACCCTGAATTTATCGCAGCTTTTGGCCGTTTTCGGAACGTCGCTTGCCCGCAAATGCCGCTGCCGATCCAGCATGTTTCGGTGGCCGCGTGGGGAGACGAGGCGCATGTAGAGCAGGGAAGGGCGCGCTACCGCGAAAATCTCGACATTGCCGATGAAGTCCTGGGTTCCCGCTATGGCTATCGACGCCCCGCCGGAGCCTTCTTCCTCTGGCTCGACATGAGCCGGTTCGGGGGCGGGGAGGCCGCGGCGAAAACCCTTTGGCAAGATAGTGGTGTCAAAGTGCTGCCTGGAACTTACCTCGCCCGTGTCGAGCCCGACGGCAGCAATCCCGGCAAAGACCATGTCCGGATCGCTCTTGTCAGTGACGCTCCGACGACGCGCGAGGCATTGACGCGTATTGCCGTCAGGTTGGGGTAGGGATGGCTGTCAGACGTAGAGTGAAAGAGAAGCGGCGGCTTCTGCCGGGCGCGGTGCATACGGGCCTGCGCCGAATCGTGCTTGGGACCTACGGCCTCGTTATCGTCGCGGCGGCCGCTGCTGCCTGGGCGAGCCTTGTCACCTGGTCGGTGCACGACCCGAGCCTCAACAACGCCACCCGGATCGCGCCGAAGAACCTGCTCGGCAACTGGGGGGCCGTGGTCGCAGACCTCTCCTTCCAATCGATCGGCCTCGCCTCGATCATTCTGTTTTTGCCGCTGGGGGCTTGGGGCTGGCATCTCCTGTTCGGCGAGGCACCCGATCGTCGCAAGACGAGGCTCTTGGCCTGGCCTGCCTCGGTCCTGGTCTTGGCGGCGGCGCTTGCAGCCTTGCCGCAACCGAAGAGCTGGCCGCTGCCGAATGGGCTTGGCGGCATTCTCGGCGATTTCATCATGGCGGCGGCGCACATCATCGGGCCGTTCCTGCCGGAGGCCGCCGTCGCGTTCGTCGCAGGTCTCGCCTTTCTTGTGCTCGGCACCATGCTCTTGCTGTTCGCTTGCGGCACTAGCGCACCCGCGCTTGTCGCGCTGTGGGCACCAAGGACCAAGATCAGCGGCGAATGGGCCAACGCCTCGCTTGGTGCTGCGATGCATCTTGCCATGCATACGCATGCGCGATTCAAGCGGAGCTTCGGCAGATCGAGAGACGCCGACGACGATGCGGAATCCTTCGAGCGCGACGACGCGCATGAGGATTGGGCCGAGCCAGATGCCAATGGCCGCATCGAACCGTCTTTCGGCGCCGGGATGCTCGACCACGATGTGGGTCTCGAGGAAGACGAAGACGAGGATGAGGCCGGGGACATCACCGAGCCGAATTTTCGCATCACCCGAGACCAGGTCAAGGACACGACGCGGCATCGCAGCGTGAAGCGTGCGGAGCCCGACGTCCCCTACGAAGCGCCGTCACTCAGATTGCTGCAGCCGGCGCCGTCACGCAAAGGCCGCGGCGTCAGCGACGAGGTGCTGCAGGAGAATGCCCGCGAGCTTGAAGGCGTGCTGCAAGATTTCGGCGTCAAGGGCGAGATCACCAATGTGCGCCCCGGCCCCGTGGTCACGCTCTATGAACTCGAGCCCGCGCCGGGCACGAAATCCTCGCGCGTAATTGGGCTTGCCGACGATATCGCCCGCTCGATGAGCGCGGTTTCCACGCGTGTCGCCGTGGTCCCTGGCCGCAATGCCATCGGCATCGAACTGCCGAACGATCGCCGTGAAATCGTGATGCTGCGCGAGCTGTTCGAATCCGACGATTACAACGACACCGATGCAAAGCTCGCACTCGCACTCGGCAAGAATATTGGCGGCGAGTCGATGGTCGCGGATCTGTCGCGCATGCCACATCTCCTGATCGCCGGCACCACCGGCTCCGGCAAATCCGTCGGCATCAACACCATGATCCTGTCGCTGCTCTACCGGCTGTCGCCCGAGCAGTGCAAGTTCATCATGATCGATCCGAAGATGCTCGAGCTCTCCGTCTATGACGGCATTCCGCATCTCCTGGCGCCGGTCGTCACCGATCCGAAGAAGGCGGTGGTGGCGCTGAAATGGACCGTGAAGGAGATGGAGGAGCGCTACAAGCGCATGTCGAAGCTCGGGGTGCGCGACATCAAGGGTTACAATTCGCGCGTGCTTCAGGCCGAGGACAAAGGCGAAGTGCTGACGCGCACGGTGCAGACCGGATTCGACCGCGCCACGGGACGCGCCGTCTACGAACAAGAGGAAATGGACTATGACGTGATGCCCTACATCGTCGTCATCGTCGACGAGATGGCGGACCTGATGATGGTCGCCGGCAAGGATATCGAAGCCGCGGTGCAGCGGCTGGCGCAGATGGCGCGCGCCGCAGGCATCCACCTCATCACCGCGACGCAACGTCCGAGCGTCGACGTCATCACCGGCACGATCAAGGCCAACTTCCCGACGCGGGTCAGCTTCCAGGTCACGTCCAAGATCGACAGCCGCACCATTCTCGGCGAGCAGGGCGCGGAGCAGCTGCTCGGGCAGGGCGACATGCTCTACATGGCAGGCGGCGGACGCATCACGCGCGTGCATGGACCGTTCGTCTCGGATGAAGAGGTGGAGAAAGTCGTGCGCCATTTGAAGAAACAGGGCGTGCCGGACTATCTCGATGCCGTCACCGACGACACCGATGAGGAAGAAGGCGAGGGCGCCGAGGCCGCCGAATATGGCGACAGCGGCGATGAGCTCTACGACCAGGCCGTGGCCGTTGTGCTCAGGGACCGCAAGGTTTCGACCAGCTATGTGCAGAGGCGGCTCGGCATCGGCTATAACAGGGCTGCAACCCTGATCGAGCGCATGGAAAATGAGGGCCTGATCGGTGCTGCCAATCATGCCGGAAAGCGTGAAATTCTGGTTGGCGGGGACGAGGTAGCCACGCCTTACTAGGCTCTGCCTTTGCGGATTCTTGTCGCGTACGGAGATTTTCCGGTTTACGCCCAGAAGTTGACCAGATTCAGCGGAATCATCTATCGAGTATCGCTTGGGCAGCGCCGCCGGCTGGCTGCAAGGGGGGATGATTGATGCGCCGACCCATCTGGCTCTTACCAAGCCTGGTCTTGGCTTGCTTCGCGGTGGAGCCTGTAGCCGCGCAAGACGGCTCCACGAGCGTCCCCAAGGCGCCGTCGACCACCGGCGCGCTGACGGCACCTCCCACCGGCGCCCAGCCTGACCCGATCGAGCTTCCGGCGGAGACGCCGATCGCGCCGAAGGATCAGCTTCGCCCGGCACAAGACGTTCAAGGCGAGACCGCCGCGCCGCCTGCCTCGGCTGTTACCGCGCCGCAGACCGCACCGGACAATGCGGCCGCAGAGCCGGCGGAGCTCAACCAAGAGGGCCGTGACGAGGGTGCAGGCTGGGAGGCCGCCGTCGAAGCCGCGCCCGGGCCGACGCCTTTGATCGGCGAGCAGCAGGACGAAGCCGTCAAGAAGATCAATGCCTATTTCAACGGCATCACCAATCTGCAGGGCAATTTCGACCAGATCGACTCCACCAACAAGCACACCACGGGGCGCTTCTACGTGCAGCGCCCGGGGAAGCTCCGCTTCGACTATGCGCCGCCGAGCGCGCTCAAGATCGTCGCCGACGGCCATTTCCTCGCTATCGAGGACAGCTCGCTGAAGACGGTCGAGAAATATCCGCTGGAATCCACGCCATTCCGGCTATTGCTGACCGACGCCGTCGATCTCGGGCGTGATGCCCACATCGTTGGCGTGGAGAGCCAGGAAGGGTCGCTTGCGATCGCGCTCGAGGACAAAGGCGGGCAGGCCGCCGGGCAGATCAAGCTGTTCTTCGATAGCAATCCAGAGCTGACGTTGAAGCAATGGGTGATCACGGACGCGCAAGGGCTGTCGACCAAGGTGACGGTCAACGACATCGTCCCGGGGCGGAAAGTGGGCCCCGACTTCTTCAGTTCCAACGAGCAGCAATTTCAGCCTTTTCGTTGATTTCTGCTCAGGGTGGCCGCCCCCGATCACGACCTCTTTACCTTCTGAAAAATCATTCAAAATCAATGGCTTGGTGTCAGCGCCGCGCCATCTTTACGCCCCGTTAAATTTTCCGGCGAGCTTTGGTTGAAAACGGCTCCCAACCTACATATTTGTAGCCCAGAAGCGGGCCATGTCGCTTTCATCGGTAGTGCCCCCCGTCTAGCCGAAGGCGTGGCTCGTTCGTGCCGGCTTCCCTCCCGGCACGCGCGCGAAAACAAACGCGCTTCTGGCGCCCGGCCACGCGCAGCGGCCGGGCGCTTTTTTGTGCGCTGGCCTGCGCCGAGCCTCTTAATCAGTCGTGACAAAATGCCCCGGTTACTGGGACAAAGCGCGCATCCTTCCTTATCGCGGCAGGTATATGCCGGTGTGGTGATGGGCTTCCCTCCCCATCACTGGTTCCCCCCAAATGGAACCCGAAGAAGCCCCGCGTGTCCCCCCGTCGGGGCTTCTTCATTTTTGGCTTGGTCGGCCCGGTCCCTAGCCCCTTCTTTTTGCTCGGGGCCCTAGATTCGAGCTAGTGTCGCCGCGATTTCGCCAATAGGAGGGAATGCATGGCCGACCAAGCCCCCAAGTTCAAAATCGTCGACACCGCGGCAATCATCGAGACCTACGCCAACAAGCTGATCGCCGCCTCGTTCGACGGGGGGGCTGTGGTGCTGACGCTCGGCTCGACGCGCTTCGTGCCGGAGAGTGGTGCTGAGACGCCGAAGGAAGGCGTGATGCCGCCGGTCTATGTCACGCAGCGGCTGGCGCTCTCGCCCGGAGGCGCGATGGAAGTCGCCAACGCGCTGAACAACATGCTGAAGACCATGGGCGAGATGCAGCAACAGCAGCAGCAAAAGGCCGCGGGCAAAAACCTATCTTGATCGGATCGGCGTTGCGTTCTCGCGTCCATTGGTCTTATCGAGCCTATGCGCTTTCGCCTTGCGACCTGGAACATCAATTCGGTCCGCCTGCGGCTCGATCTGATCGAGCGCTTGGTCAAGGCAGAGCAGCCTGACATTCTGTGCCTGCAAGAAATCAAATGTGTCGACGAGACGTTTCCCGAGCTGCCGCTTCGCGCGCTCGGCTTCTCGCATGTCGCGGTCTCAGGGCAAAAGGGCTATCACGGCGTCGCCGTGCTTTCGCGGCTGCCATTCGATAAGGTTGAGCGACGCGATATTTGCGGGCGCGGGCACGCGCGGCACCTCTCGGTGAGGCTCGGCAATAGCGGCAACCCGATCACGCTGCACAATGTCTATGTGCCGGCCGGCGGCGATATTCCAGACCCGGCGGTCAACGAGAAGTTCCGCCACAAGCTCGATTTCCTCGAGGCGATGGAAGCTTGGTATGGCGGCATGCGCGAGAAGCGCAACAAACGCATGATCCTGGTCGGGGATCTCAATGTCGCGCCGCTGCCGACCGATGTCTGGTCGCATAAGCAACTGTTGAAGGTGGTGAGCCACACGCCGGAGGAGGTGACGCGGTTCGTACGCGTGCAGGCCTCGCTCGATTTCGTCGACGTGATGCGGCGGCATATTCCAGCCGAGGAAAAGCTCTTCACCTGGTGGAGCTATCGCAATCGCGATTGGCGAAAATCAAATCGCGGGCGGAGACTCGACCATATCTGGACGACGCCCGCGCTCGGCGACAACGCCGTGTCGATGAACGTTCTCGACGAGACGCGGGATTGGACCCGCACCTCGGATCATGTGCCGGTGATCGCCGATTTCGTGGTTGATGAGTGAGAGCGCCGCTACGGAACGAGCTTGTAGCCGCCGGTCTCGGTGATCAGGATCTCGGCCTGGGACGGGTCCTTCTCGATCTTCTGCCGCAAGCGATAGATATGCGTTTCGAGGGTATGGGTGGTGACGCCGGCATTGTAGCCCCAGACTTCGTGCAGCAAAATTTCGCGCGTCACCACGCGCTCGCCGGCGCGATAGAGATATTTCAGGATCGAGGTCTCTTTTTCGGTTAAGCGGATCTTGCCGCCATTGCCGTCGAGGAGAAGCTTGGCCGCGGGCTTGAAGGT
>JANWJA010000041.1 GCA_025449615.1 Methyloceanibacter sp. | reverse complement strand
TGCAGATCGCGCTGCGTAAACGTCCCGTTGACCCCGAGCGGATCGAACGCATGGTGAGCGGCATCGTCCGCCGACTCGAAAATATGGGCGAGAACGATATCAAATCGGAAACCATCGGGCGGCTAGTTATGGAAGCCCTGAAAGCGCTCGATGATGTGGCCTATGTCCGTTTTGCGTCGGTCTATAAGAACTTCCGAGAAGCCAAGGATTTCGAGGCCCTGCTCGGCGAACTCGCGGGCGGAGATACGACCGAGGACGCCGAGGCCTCAATTGAGGACTGATCTCAGCGCGCGGACGCAAGCATGAGCGCGTCTGATCTCCATCATATGGCGCAAGCGTTGATGCTGGCGCGGCGCGGCCTCGGCCAGACCTGGCCTAATCCATCCGTGGGCACCGTGATTGCGAACACTAGCGGCGACATTCTCGGCCGAGGTCAGACGGCGCCAGGGGGACGTCCCCATGCCGAAGCCGTTGCATTGGAGCAGGCTGGCAAGCGCACCAAGGGCGCCACGCTCTACGTCACGCTCGAACCTTGCGCTCATGTCGGCCGCGGCGCTCCGTGTGCCGACGCGATCGCAAACGCAAAGCCTGCGCGGGTCGTCGCCGCCATGCGCGATCCCGACCCACGCACCTCAGGCGATGGCTTCGCCCGGCTCCGTGACGCAGGCATCGAAGTGATCGAAGGCGTGCTCGAAGACGAAGCTTTGGCCATCAATCGTGGCCACGTGCTTCGCGTCACTGAAGGGCGGCCAGCGGTGACCTTGAAGCTTGCGCTCGGCAGCGATGGGCTCGTGCCGCGGGGACAAGCCGGCGCGCCGACTTGGGTGACAGGCGAGAGCGCCCGCGCGCATGCTCATCTGCTACGCGCTCGCGCAGATGCGATCCTGGTGGGGCGCGGAACCATCGTCGCCGACAATCCGAGCCTGACCTGCCGGCTGCCTGGCATGGAGTGCCGCTCACCGGTGCGCGTGGTGTTGGACCGGCGCTTGCGCACGCCGCTCGACGCTCGCCTGTTCGAAGATGAGATGGTGCCGGTCTGGTTCATCTGCGCAAGCGACGAAGAGCTGCCAAACGCAGAAGAGTTTCAGGAGCGCGGCGCGGAAGTCATTTCGGTCGATATCGACGCGGATGGCCTGCCATTGATCAAAGATGCCCTGGAGCAGCTGGCGATGCGGGGCATCACGCGGCTCTTGGTCGAGGGCGGCCCATCGGTGGCGCAGGTGTTTCTTGCCGCCGATCTGGTCGACGAGGCGATCATCTATCAGGGCGCGAAACCGGCGGGCATTGACGGCCTTTTGCCCTTTGTCAGCGAAGGTCTTGATCGCTTGAGCGAAGGCGGTCATTTCACTCTGGTAGAATCCCGGCAATTCGGCCCGGATCGAATGACCAAATGGCGGCGGAAGCGAGCATGTTCACCGGCATCGTCAGCGAAATAGGAACGCTTGCCGCCCATGACGGGGCGCGGCTTTCCATCGCCTGCTCTTATGAGCCCTCGAGCCTGGTGCCGGGAGCCTCGATGGCCTGTGATGGCTGTTGCCTTACCATAGTGGACGCGAAAGCCGGGAAAAGCGGTGCCGTGTTTGAGGTCGATGTCTCCAACGAGACCGTCTCGCGCACCGCGCTCGGCAGCTGGCAGGTGGGGCGCCGCATCAATCTGGAACGTCCGCTCTCGCTCGGGGACGAGCTCGGCGGACATCTCGTCACAGGACATATTGACGGGCTCGCCAAGATTACCGGGCGGGCGCAGGATGGCGACAGCGCCCGGGTTACGCTGGAAAGCCCGGCGAGCCTCGCCAGATTTATCGCGGCAAAGGGCGCGATCGCGCTCGACGGCGTGTCGCTCACGATTAACGAGGTGGACGGTAACAGTTTCGGCGTAAATGTTATTCCTTACACCTTGGCCCACACCACATGGCGAGACCGCAAGGTGGGCGATCTGGTAAACCTTGAGGTAGATATGCTGGCGCGCTACGTCGAGCGCATTGCAGCAATGAAAGCGAACGAGCCGTGAGTCTACCGAACCGGGCCCATCACATTCAGGCGCTCTCCTCTATCGAGGAAGTAGTCGAGGACGCGCGGAACGGCCGCATGTTCATTTTGGTCGATGCCGAGGAGCGCGAGAACGAGGGCGACCTGGTCATCCCGGCGCAAATGGCCACCCCCGACGCCATCAATTTCATGGCCAAGCACGGCCGGGGGCTCGTCTGTCTCGCGCTGACGCCCGATCGCGCCAAGCAGCTCCATCTCGAATTGATGTCGCGTTCCAACCGCTCGCGCCACAGCTCCGCCTTCACCGTTTCCATCGAGGCGCGGGAAGGGGTCTCGACCGGCATCTCGGCGCATGACCGCGCCCACACCATCTCCGTTGCCATCGATCCGACCAAGGATTATCGCGACATCACCACCCCGGGCCACGTGTTTCCGTTGGTCGCCAAGGATGGTGGCGTGCTCGTGCGCGCTGGTCACACCGAAGCTGCCGTCGATCTCGCGCGCCTCGCTGGGCTTTATCCGGCCGGTGTCATCTGCGAGATCATGAATGACGATGGCACCATGGCGCGGCTTCCGGATCTGGTCGCCTTTGCACAGCGCCATGGGCTAAAGATCGCGACCATCGCCGATCTTATCGCCTACCGGCTTCGCTACGATCATCTGGTGAAGACCGTGGCCGAGACCGCAATCCAGAGTCCGTTTGGCGGCGACTTCAAGGTCAAAGTCTATGCCACCACGGTCGATCCTTCGGAGCATGTGGCGCTGGTGAAGGGCGATGTCTCGAGCGGCGGACCGGTCCTTGTCAGGGTTCATGCCATGAACACGATCGACGATGTATTCGGCACCAGTCCGCGTCGCGAGACCCTCATCCATAAAGCGATGGAGATTATCGGCAAGGAGGGCCGCGGCGTGATCGTTCTGATCCGGGAGTCGCGCCCCGACGCTATCTCGTCTCGGCTCGCCCGCGACCAGGGAACGCCGGAGGCCGGCCAGCAGCGCCTGATCGAATATGGCATCGGAGCGCAGATCCTGCTCGATCTCGGCGTGCATGAGATGGTGCTGTTGAGCAATTCGCCGGCGCGCAAGATCGTGGGCCTCGAAGGCTATGGCTTGAGCGTCGTCGGACACCGGACCATGGAGTAGGGGACCATGAGCCGCAAAGGTCCACGCTCGGTCCTGATCATTGAGGCGCGTTTCTACGAGGATATCTCGGACGAGCTCGCTCGCGGCGCCATCAATACGCTGGAAGCAAGCAATGTAAGTTTCGAGCTGCTTTCGGTTCCTGGCGCGCTAGAAATTCCGCTTGCGCTCAGCCTCGCACTAGCCAATGGCTTCGTCGGTAAAGCGGGTCGGCATCGCGGCTGTGTCGCTCTTGGCTGCGTCATTCGCGGCGAGACCACCCATTATGAGATCGTGGCCAGGGAATCCGCCGCAGGCCTGCATCAACTCGCCGTCGAGCACGCCGTCCCCATCGGCAACGGCATTCTCACTTGCGACAGTCGCGAGCAGGCCTGGGCGCGCGCCAGCGTCGAGGGCCGCAACAAGGGTGCGCATGCAGCGGAAGCCTGCCTCTCTCTGATGGATCTCGAGCGGCATTTTTCCAGCGCGAGCCGGCGTTGAACGCGCCATGAAGGAGCTCGCCAAACGAGCCAACCGCGCTTTGTCGCGAAGCGCGGCGCGCCTCGCCGCCGTGCAGGCGCTCTACCAGATGGACATGACCGGCATCGACCTCAACGAAGTGATCCAGGAGTTTCAATCCCATCGCCTCGGCAAGGATATCGAAGGCTCGGAGCTCTGTGAGGCGGAAGCAGAGTTCTTCCGCGACCTCGTTCAAGGCGTGGTGCGCGAGCAGCGCCGCATTGATCCTTTGGTCGACCAGCATCTCGCCGAAGGCTGGCGGCTCAATCGCGTGGATTCGATCCTTCGCGCCATTCTTCGCGCCGGCGCTTACGAAGTGCTGATGCGCCCTGACGTTCCCTCCCGTGTCGTCATCACCGAATATCTCGATCTCGCTCATGCGTTTTTTGAGGGCGAGGAGCCGAAAGTTGTGAATGGTATCCTCGACAAGCTCGCGCGCGAGGAACGTCCGCAAGAATTCGCGGGTAAAGGCTAGAGACCATGGCTAAGGATAAGAAGCGGGAAGGAGGGCTCGACGAGTTCTCCCTGATCGCGCGCTATTTCGCGCCACTGGCAACCCAGCCCGAAGCTCTCGGTCTTCGTGACGATGCCGCCGTCATCGCGCTCCCCGCGGGGCAGGAGCTCGTCGTCAGTTGCGATACCATCGTCGAGGGCGTGCATTTCCTGAAGGACGATCCTCCGGAAACCATAGCTTATAAAGCGCTCGCCGTGAACCTGTCCGACCTCGCCGCCAAAGGCGCTCGTCCCTACGCTTATCTGTTGGCGCTGACGCTACCCAACGAACCCCCTGCGCCATGGCTCGAGAGTTTCACCTCCGGCCTTCGTGCGCTCCAAGAAGAGGCCGGGATCATGTTGGTTGGCGGCGACACGACCCGCACCCCAGGTCCATTAAGTCTTACCATCACTGTGCTTGGGCTCGTGCCGCAGGGCACGTCCGTGCCAAGGAGGGGCGCGAACGCGAGCGACCGTCTCTATGTGACCGGAACGATTGGCGATTCCTACCTCGGACTTCGCCTGCTGCAACAACCGGACCTCGCTAACGCCTGGGCGCTGAGTAAGGACGATGTCGCCTTCCTCGTCCGCCGCTATCGGAAGCCGGAGCCGCGCAGCGCGCTCACGACCGTCATCAGGAATTGCGCCGAAAGCGCCATTGATGTCTCAGACGGGCTGGTCGGAGATATCGAAAAGCTCTGCCACGTGTCGCATGTGAATGCTGAGATCGAGCTGGACCTTGTTCCGCTCTCTGCGCCTGGGCGAAAAGCGGTCTCGAAAGGCCGGGATATCCTCGAAGCCATGATCGTGGCCGGCGACGATTACGAGATCGCAGCAGCAGTTCCGGCGTCCCGTAGCGCCAAGTTCGAAGCTGAGGCAGCGAAGGCCGGCGTCGACGCTTCCGCTATCGGCGTGATCAAGTCCGGGGAGGGGGAAGTGACCGTTTTGGACCGCGACGGTCGATCCATTACGCTTGCTCGCAAGGGTTTCTCGCATTTTTGAGCCCTAAAAGCGGACCCATGCGGCAAATGTTTCATAAGTCTCGCCAATCAGTTGCGCACTAGCCCTAACTTTGGCATTTTCCGCGCGAAGTCGAGGCTAGGGGCGGGGCCGCGTTACGGGAGTAAATCTCCCGGCGCCCATCCATCCATTTCCGATCATTCTCAACCGAACGCACGGGGTCTTATCCGTCATGACTACAGTTCTTTATTTGATCATTGCCTGCGGGGCGCTTTCGATCGTTTACGGCGTCCTGACCGCGCGTCAGGTACTTGAGGCCAGTCCCGGCTCCAAGAAGATGCAAGAGATCGCCGCCGCCATCCAAGAAGGCGCGCAAGCCTATCTCGCCCGTCAATACACCACGGTCGCGGCAGTCGGTGCCGTGATCTTCGTGATCGGCCTGTTCCTACTCGGACTTCCGCAAGCGATCGGCTTCGCCATCGGCGCGATCCTCTCGGGGGCTGCTGGCTATATCGGCATGAACGTCTCGGTCCGTGCCAATGTGCGCACGGCGCAAGCCTCGACCAAGAGCCTCGCCGCAGGCCTAAGCCTCGCCTTCCGCGCCGGCGCCATCACCGGCCTCCTCGTTGCCGGTCTCGCGCTGCTCGGCGTCTCCGTCTATTTCTTCGTCCTCACTCATGTTTTGGGGCACGATCCGGCATCGCGCGAAGTCATCGACGCGCTGGTGTCGCTCGGCTTCGGCGCATCGCTGATTTCCATCTTCGCCCGTCTCGGCGGCGGCATCTTCACCAAGGGTGCCGATGTCGGCGGCGATCTCGTCGGCAAGGTCGAGGCCGGCATCCCCGAGGACGACCCACGTAACCCCGCCACCATCGCCGACAACGTTGGCGACAATGTCGGCGACTGCGCCGGCATGGCGGCAGATTTGTTCGAGACCTATGCCGTTACCATCGTCGCCACCATGGTGCTCGCCTCGATCTATTTCGCGGGCAGCGACAAAGTCCTGGCGATGATGCTCTACCCGCTCGCCATTGGCGGTATGTGCGTCATCACCTCGATCATCGGCACGTTCTTCGTCCGGCTCGGCGCCAACAAGTCGATCATGGGCGCCCTCTATAAGGGCGTGATCGCGACCGGCGTTCTCTCGTTGATCGGGCTGTGGCCGCTCACCTCCTGGCTCGTCGGCATGAATGATGTCATGACCGTCGGCGCTGTGAGCTTCACCGGCAAAGCCTTGTTCCTCTGCGGCGTCGTCGGCCTGGCCATTACGGCGCTGATCGTCGTGATCACGGAGTACTATACCGGAACCAATTACCGCCCGGTACATTCGATCGCGAAAGCTTCCGTTACCGGCCACGGCACCAACGTGATTCAGGGCCTTGCTGTCTCGCTCGAATCCACAGCACTGCCTGCGCTCGTGATCATTGCGGGCATTCTCGTGACCTATGGGCTGGCCGGACTGTTCGGCATCGCCATCGCGGTGACCACGATGCTTGCGCTCGCAGGTCTGATCGTGGCGCTCGATGCCTTCGGTCCAGTCACCGACAACGCAGGCGGCATCGCCGAGATGGCGGGCATGCCCAAGAGTGTCCGCAAGACCACCGACGCGCTCGATGCCGTGGGCAACACCACCAAGGCGGTGACCAAGGGCTATGCCATCGGCTCGGCCGGCTTGGGTGCGCTCGTGCTGTTCGCCGCCTATACCGAAGACCTGAAATATTTCGCCGCCAATGCCGACAAGTTTCCTTATTTCAAGGACGTCGCTCCGAGCTTCAGCCTCTCCGATCCCTACGTAGTGGTTGGCCTCTTCCTTGGCGGATTGCTCCCATATCTGTTCGGCGGCATCGCCATGACGGCCGTGGGCCGCGCGGCGGGCTCCATCGTCGAGGAGGTGCGCAAGCAGTTCCGCGAAGATCCGGGCATCATGGCCG
>JANWJA010000040.1 GCA_025449615.1 Methyloceanibacter sp. | reverse complement strand
GCGTCGAGGATACCGGACGCGGCACCTATCAGATCATCGTCACCGAAATTCCGTACCAGATCCCGAAAGCGCGGCTCGTCGCTCGCATCGCCGAGCTTCTGTTGCAGAAGAAGCTGCCGCTCCTCGCCGACGTTCGCGACGAATCCGCAGAGGATGTCCGCCTCGTGCTCGAGCCCCGCAGCCGCAGCATCGATCCCATTCTTCTGATGGAGTCGTTGTTCAAGCTCACCGAGCTCGAGACCAGAGTGCAGCTCAACATGAACGTGTTGAGCCGTGGCCTCGTGCCGAATGTCGTGAGTTTGCGTCAGGCTCTGCGCGAATGGCTCGATCACCGCAAAATCGTGCTGGTCCGCCGCTCGAAATTTCGCCTCGCCAAGATCGACCATCGCCTCGAAGTGCTCGACGGCTATCTGATCGTCTATCTCAACATCGACAAAGTGATCAAAATTATCCGCGAGAAGGAGGAGCCGAAGCCGGCCCTGATGAAGGCCTTCGGGCTCATTGACGTGCAAGCCGAAGCCATCCTCAATATGCGGCTCCGCTCGTTGCGGAAGCTGGAAGAGATGGAAATCAGACGCGAGCACGATAGCCTGACCAAGGAGCGGAAAGAGCTAAAGGCGTTGCTTGCCTCGGCGGACAAGCAATGGAAGCGGATCGGCGACGAGATCAAATCGATCAAGGACGAATTCGGACAGAAGACCACGCTTGGCCGCCGCCGCACCACCTTCGGCGAGGCGCCCGAAGGGGCTGAAGCCGAGCTCGCCGAGGCCATGATCGAGAAGGAGCCGGTGACCGTCGTGCTCAGCGACAAGGGCTGGCTCAGAGCGATCAAGGGCCATCAAGCCGAACTCGGCAGTCTTGCCTTCAAGGAAGGTGACAGGCTGAAGCGCGCCGTGTATGCGCAGACCACCGACACGCTGCTGCTGTTCGCCACGAATGGCCGCTTCTATTCGCTGTCTGCGGACAAGCTTCCCGGCGGCAGGGGGCATGGCGAGCCTTTCCGCCTCATGGTCGACATCGAGGAAAACACCGACGCTGTCGAATTGATGGTGCACGAGCCTGGCCGCAAGCTTCTTGTGGCTTCAAGCAGCGGCCACGGCTTCATCGTGCCTGAGGACGAGGTCGTCGCCATGACGCGCAAAGGCAAGCAGGTGCTGAATGTCGGTGCCGGAGACGAAGCGATTGTCGTCGCACCGGTCGATGGCGATAGCATCGCGGTAATCGGCGACAACAGAAAGCTGTTGCTGTTCCCGCTGAGTGAGCTGCCCGAGATGACCCGCGGCAAGGGTGTGCGCCTGCAACGTTACAAGGACGGCGGCCTTGCCGATGCCAAGACCTTCAAAAAGAAGGAAGGGCTCTCCTATATCGATTCCGCCGCCCGCAGCTTCGTTCTGACCGACCTTCGCGATTGGTGGGGTCAACGCGCCCAGGCCGGTAGGCTGCCGCCCAAGGGGTTCCCCAAATCGGGATCCTTCGGCGCCAAGTTCTGAGCTTACTTGTCTGTATGTTCGGAGGGGGTCCGCACCCAGCCCTTCGAGGTGAGCTGCTCCTGCGGCTGGAAGCGGTTCTTGTAGCGCATCTTCCGCGATCCCTCGATCCAATAGCCGAGATAGACGTAAGGGATGCCGTGCTTCCGGGCGTATTCGACCTGCTCGAGGATCATATAGGTGCCGAGACTGCGCGCGGGCACGTCCGGATTGTAGAAGCTGTACACCATCGAGATGCCGTCGCTGAGCCGGTCGCTGAGCGAGACCGCCATCAGCGGCGCCTCTCCATTCTGATTCGGCTTGAGGCGATATTCGGTGACGCAGGTCTCGACCACGCTGTCCTCGACCATCAGCGAGTAATCGAGCACGCTCATCTCCGCCATGCCGCCGTCGCCATGGCGCGCATCGATATAGCAGCGGAACAGCGAATATTGCTCGGAGCTCGGCGAGGGGCGCGTCCGTGTCGCCACAAGATCATAGTTGGCGCGGGCGATTCGTTTTAGCGAGCGCTTCGGCTCGAACTCGCCCACCACGATCCTGACCGGCACACAAGCCGAGCAGGCATCGCAATAGGGCATATAGGCGATGTTCTGGCTCCGGCGGAAGCCGCCTTTCAGCAAGTTGTCGATCAGGAAATTCGACTTGTCCTTGGTGAGGTGGGTGAACAGCTTCCGTTCGAGCTTGCCTGGAATGTAGGGGCAGGGCTGCGGGGCGGTAATATAGAATTCCGGAAAATTGCTCTTATGCTCGCTCATGCCTTTGCCTGGAATCGATCCCGCTTGCCCAAGAAGCCTATTGGATCAGAGCAAGCCTGCAAAAATCAAGCGCCAAGTCGTAGCGGCAGGCTGAGAGCCCACATTAAACGCGGTTGATCACAACCACGCCGGCCAAAATGTCGTGCAGGCAGCGTTTCCGCGAATCGAACAGGGGCCAGAGCAGGATGGGGAAGAAGATGGTCAGCGACAGCCAGAAGAGCAGCGCATGGAAGGCCGCGACGATGGGCGTAACCTTGCCGCCGAACCACATTCGGACTTCGAGCCCCATGAGGCGCTGGCCGATGGTCGCGGAATTGGGACCGCCGATGGTAACTGCATTGTAGCCGAGCCCCACAATGGCGAAGATGGCGCCAAACAGGAGCCACGCCAGTCCGAGCGTCAGCACGCCGAGGACGAACACGGCAATTCCGGCCACCACCCAAAGCAGGCTGATGATCACGGCGTCCACCAAAAAGGCCATGAAGCGCTTGCCGAGCACACCGTCGAATAGCCGTCGCTGGGCGACCGGATCGTAGGCGTGAGGCATGTCGGCATAGCCGGAACGCGGCGGAAGGGTCTGCTGTTGGCTCATCTTTCACTCTGTCGGTGATCAACTCTCACGGATGCAACACATGGTGCTTTTCTGATCGGATACAAGCGTCTTCGGATCCTGCGTCACAAGCCAAGGTTGCCGACATTCCTCGTTGGCGTTAAGGATGGGGCGAGGATGCGTTTTGGGGCCGGCTGATGGGGGAGCCATCCATGTTCAGACAATTGTGTCTTGTCGCGTGCGCGCTCATCGTGCTCGCCGCGATGCCTGTTCGCGCGCTCGCTTGCGAAGGTAACGAAGGTAGCGAGGTCATTTTCGAGGACAAGTTTACCGACGACGCCGGCGGTTGGGCGCTCAACAATGCCGTCGAGGTCAAAGACGGGAGCTTCGCGCTGAAACTTGCGCCCGACGACCTCGAAACCAACCTCAATGTGACGTTCACGGTCGAGAACGCCGATATTTGTTCCGAAGTGGTCTGGCCCGAGGGCGATCCGGTCACGCTCGGCGCCGGCCTTCTGTTCTGGGGCTTGGACAACAAGAACTATTTCCAATTCGGGATTCTCGACAGTGGCAAATATTGGATCGCGCGGAAACTGGACGGCAAATGGCAGACCATCGTCGAGAACATCGATTCCTCGGCGATCAATACCGCCCCGGGCGGCACCAATACGCTTCGCGTCAAAGCGAGCGGTAACACCGCGTCATTCTATATCAACGGCACCAAGGTCAGAGATCTTCGCGGCCAGCCGCCCAAGTCCGGATGGCGCTTTGGGCTTTCCGGCGACAATTTCGACAAGGAAAAAGAGACTCGGCTGGTCTTCAAGAGCGTCAAGGTGACGAATTAGGCCTGACTAGTCCTTCAGCGCCCGCGCCGTCTCGAGAGCGAAATAGGTGAGGATGGCGTCGGCGCCGGCGCGCTTGCACGCGATCAAGCTCTCGATGGTCAATCGTTCGCGATCGATCCAGCCTCGCTCCGCCGCTGCCATGATCATCGAATATTCGCCCGAGGTCTGGTAGACGAAAGTCGGCACGCCGAATGCGTCTTTCACTTTGCGCACGATGTCGAGATAAGCGAGCCCCGGCTTCACCATCACCATGTCGGCGCCCTCTGCGATATCGAGCGCGACTTCGCGCAACGCCTCGTCGGCATTGGCTGGATCCATCTGATAGGAGCGCTTGTCGCCTTTGAGCGTGGCGGAGCTGCCGACCGCATCGCGGAACGGCCCGTAGAAGGCGGACGCATATTTCGCGGCATAGCTCAGCAATTGCGTCTTGATGAAGCCATTGGTCTCGAGCGCCGCGCGGATCGCGCCGATCCTGCCATCCATCATGTCGGACGGCGCGAGAATATCCGAGCCGGCTTCTGCCTGGATCAGCGCTTGCGCAACCAGCACGTCGATAGTCCGGTCGTTGTCGATCTCGTCGCCGACCTTGAGCCCGTCATGTCCGTGGCTGGTATAGGGATCGAGCGCGACATCGGTGATGATTCCGATCTCGGGCACATCCGACTTGATGGCGCGCACGGCGCGGCAAACGAGATTGGCCGGGTTCAGGGCCTCGCTCGCCATCTCGTCCCGCAGCGAAGGATCGGTGTAGGGGAACAGCGCGATCGCCGGAATGCCGAGATTGGCGGCCTCGGCGGCAGCCTTCACTGCAAGATCGATCGACAGCCGCTCGATACCGGGCATCGCCGCAATGGAAGAACTGGACTTTCTTCCCTCGACGACGAAGATCGGCCAGATCAGGTCGTCGACCGTGAGCGTGGTCTCCCGCACTAGCCGGCGCGACCAATCCGTCTTGCGGTTTCGTCGCGGCCGCACGGCCGGAAAACCCTGGCTGAGCACGGCCGGTTCTTTCGCGGTAACGCGCTTGATCCGCTCTTTTCTGAGCGCAATGGTCTTGTCTTTGGTCGGGGCCATAGAGGTTCTATTCACGCTTCCGGTTGCGAGGGCAAACTATCACTCTGCCTGCCCATCTGCCAATTGCGTGATTGCCTCATGGTTGCCCGTTCATTGGCAGAAGGAAGAGTGACGCCTCTCCTTCATATCGAGATGAAAATGGGTCTTGTGCGCCGCGTCGGCGTCCGGGCCGAGTATCGTGCCGAAAGTCTTGCAGGCATCATCATGCACTTTGCGCACGAAGCTCGATGTTGGGTCGGGCTTGGGCTCTTCGGCCACCGGCGGTGGGGCAGGGCGCGGCTCGGCGGCTGGAGCCTCGGCCTTGGTCACCTCGCTCGAATTCGAGCCTGAGGGTTTCGACGTCGGGGACGTCGCAGCGGTCTCGCTTTTGGCGTCCTTCTCCGGTGGCTTCGGAGTGGGAAGCGGGGGAGACACGACCTTCGGCCAGGCCTCGGCGACCGTGATGCGCAAGCCGGACTCAAACACAAATTCCGAAACATCGAAGGCATTCGCGAGGGCGTGCTCGCTCAATAACCCGACCGCGGCGCCATTCCGGTTCCGGCAGGAATAGGAAGCGGCATCGTGGAGCGTAACCACCGGCGAACCGAACCTCGCTTTGGCTTCCGGCTGCACCGATTTCTCCAGCCAAGCGGCAAGTCCGCGCGCGACCGAGCATCTCACTGTCGCCGCCGGATCGATCGTGACTTTCGGATCGCTGCCGATCGATTTGAGCAGGATCGGTGCAGGCGCACCGCACAGGCCCTGCTTGATCGGTTCGAGCGGCTCGTATTCGAGCGTGAGGCCCTTTAGCGCGGTCTCGCACGCGGCCTTGGCCGCCGCGACCTCGTCCGTAGTCCAGGGCACGGTCGGCAGCTCTCCTGGCAGTGGTGGCTTTTCAACCTTGGGCTGGGGCACGCGCATCGGGTTCCGATCCGGCAGCGGTGGGGCCTCGTCGGCCCATGCGGGCGTGCAAAGTGCAAGTAAGACAAGGGCGAAAGCACATGCCGCAAGCGATCGAAACTTGTGGTTTTGGCCATGGGATGCTAGCTGCCCCAGGCCCCTGATTTTATGGATTTCCCCGGAGAAAGGGTTCGGCGTTTGAGCGACCACCTCGGCATCGTGTTCGAAGAGAAAGACCGCGCGGGCGTGATCACGCTCAACCGGCCCTCGCGGCTGAACGCGCTCACGCGTGAAATGTTCGATGCCTTGAGCGAGCATTACCGGAGCTGGGCCGCCAATCCGCATATCTATGGCGTTGTCATGCAATCGGCACATCCTACGGTCTTTTGCAGCGGCGGCGATCTCAAAGTGCTGAACGAATGGATTGCGCAAGGCGCCACCGACTCGATCCGGGACTTTTACCGCGCTGCCTATTCCCATGTCTGGGTGCTCGAGAAATTCATCCGGCCAAACGTGCCGCTGATTGACGGTCTGCTTCTCGGCGGCGGCATCGGTATCACGCTTTACGGCACCCATTGTATCGCCGGCGAGAATTTCCGCATGGCAATGCCGCAAGTCGGCATCGGCTTCCTGCCGGATATCGGCGGCACGTGTTTCCTGTCGCGGCTCCCGAACCGGATCGGAATCTATCTCGCCCTGACCGGGCGCGGCATGGGCCGCGCCGACGCGCATTGGTGCAGGCTCGTCAGTCATTGCATTCCGGCTACGCATTTCCCCGTCATCAAAGATGCCATTGCCGACAACCATCCCATCGATCGCTTGCTCGACGGATTGCACAAAGATCCCGGTGAAGGCGAACTGGCAAAACTGATCCCGACCATTGACCGCATCTTTGCCGCGGACTCTGTTGCCGGAATTCTCGAAGGCCTCGATGCCGAGCGCGGCGAGCAAATGGGATGGGCGCACGACATCGCAGCGGAGATGCGGAAGAAATCCCCGACCTCGCTAAAAGTTGCCTTCCGCCAGATGCAAATCGGCCGCTCGCTCGACCTTGCCGAGGCGTTGCGGCTCGAGTTTCGCCTCATGTCCAATTTGATTGCCAGCCCTGATTACCGAGAGGGCATTGCGGCGAGAATTGCGGGCAACGGCAGGCCGGCGGTTTGGACTCCGGCAAAATTGGATATGGTGAATGACGATCTAATAGAGGCTTGGTTCTCGTTACCAGTCTCTGAAGAGCTTAACCTTGAGGCAAACGTCGAAACCGTTGAATAGCCTCAAAGCTTCATTGAAATCACAAATACTTAAACATTGTATTTCATGCAATCTTAAGCGTTCCGCTTAAGCGTATCTTAGGTTGCCTTCGTTATATTGCCCTAAAAGATGGGGTAACACCACTAACGAGGGTAGGCGATGAATGTAGCTTTGGACATGACAGCCCGGACGGGCGTCGAGACGACGGATGATCTCAAGGGCCGTTATCTGGTTTCCTTGAAGCTCGTCGAGCGGTTGCACCGCTTGTTGCTGGACGTAATCAAGGACGAATTCGAGCGCCTGGGCCGCACTGACGTGAATAGCGTCCAGGCCCTGTTGCTCTACAACATAGGCGATGCCGAATTGACTGCCGGCGAGCTTACGAGCCGCGGTTATTATCTCGGCTCCAACGTCTCTTACAACCTGAAGAAGCTGGTCGATGCCGGTTATATCAATCACCAGCGTTCGACCACCGACCGCCGTTCGGTTCGTGTCAGGCTGACACCAAAGGGCCAGGATATTTGTAAGGTGGTGAGCGGGCTCTACGAGCGGCAGTTGAAGTCGCTGCAGCAGGTCGGCGGCGTCGGCATGGACGATCTCGAGGCGCTCAATAAGTCGCTGATCCGCCTGGAGCGATTCTGGACCGACCAGATCCGCTACCAGCTGTAAGAGGCTTTCCTCCTCAATTAAGCTCGCCCTGCAGGGAAGCCTTGCAGGGCGATTTGCTATGGGCCGCCCAACAGGTGGCACGCCAAAATTCGCCCGAATCTTGACCTAAAACCTTGAACTAGCGGGGTTACCGCAACAACTCTTGGGGATCGGGCAGCAGGGCGCTTGTTGGTGTTTTTTCCTCAATATCTGAACTCTTTCGTGTATGCTTGAGTTCACAAGGACGGGATGCGTCACGCCTCCGAATGAAGCTTAAGAATGCAGCGCCGGAAATCGGGTCGGGCGCATGCCGCAATGTGATGGGAGCGGCGCTAATGAAAATATCGCAACGCCTCACCGGCTTAAGCATGGCCTGCGCCG
>JANWJA010000039.1 GCA_025449615.1 Methyloceanibacter sp. | reverse complement strand
GGAGTTCTTCGGCTTTCAACTCCGACGGCCCGGCGGTACGGGAGCGCTCTAGAGCAGCAAGGGCGCCTTCGAGCTCGGCCCTGTGACGTGCCCTGGTCACGGCGGGTGATTCAGCGCCGGCCACCAACGCCTCTCGCGCCCTGGCCTTCAGCTCAGCGACGAGGGTATCGATACCCTCGCCAGTCTTGGCCGAGAGTGAAATACCCTCGGCAGCACCGACTGACGCGAGGTCGATCTTGTTGCGGACAGCAAGGAAGGGAACCCGACCTCTGGCGAGCGGCTCCGGCGGCGCCGAGACCGGCTTCTTCGCATCGATCAGCCAGACGACGAGATTAGCGGCTTCAACACGCGCAAGCGCTCGCCTGATGCCCTCGACCTCGACCTTGCCGCCGGCCTCACGCAAGCCGGCAGTGTCGGTAAGGATCACCGGCAAGCCGTCGAGGTCGAGATGGACCTCGATGATATCGCGGGTGGTTCCTGCCTCCTCCGACACGATGGCCACGTCGCGGCGGGCAAGCGCATTCAGCAGACTCGACTTGCCGGCATTCGGCGCGCCGACGATGACCACGCGAAAGCCATCGCGAAGGCGTTCGCCGCGCCTGTCTGCGAGATGATTCGAAATCTGCAAAATGAGTTCGGCGACGATGGCCCCGACGTTGGTTGTTACATTGGCCGCGACATCCGCTTCGTCGGCGAAGTCGAGCCCCGCCTCGGCGAGAGCTTGGGCACGGAGCAACTTGCCGCGCCATGACTCGTAGAGCCTCCTTAAAGATCCTCCGGCCTGCGCCAGCGCTTGTCTCGCTTGAGCGTCAGTCTCGGCGTTGATGAGATCAGCTAGACCCTCGACCTCGGTCAGATCGATCTTGCCATTCTCGAAAGCTCTGGCCGCGAACTCGCCAGGTTCGGCCAGCCTGACGTCATCGATCGAGAGAGCCGCATCAAGGACGTTGGCGACCACCGCACGGCCGCCATGCACGTGAAGCTCAGCCATATCCTCGCCGGTGAAACTTGCCGGTGCCGGGAACCACAGCACGAGTCCCCGGTCGAGCAGCGTCTCCGTCCGTGGATCGCGTATGGTCCTGAGGCTCGCGTGTCGCGCCGCGGGAAGGCCGCAGAGTGCGCGCAAGATCTCGCCGGTCGCCGGCCCCGAGATCCGGATCACCGCGATGGCCGCGCGTCCGGCCCCACTCGCTTGCGCGCAAATGGTATCCTTCCTGCTCATCGCCTCATCCTAGGGCGCAGCGAAGCACGATCGGAAGGACAATGTCCGAACAGCCTGAAAACCGACTGGCGCGAGAAACCAGTCCCTACCTTCTCCAGCACAAGGACAACCCCGTGCATTGGTGGGCGTGGGGCGTGGAGGCGCTCGCTGAGGCCAGGCGGACCGGCAAACCTATCCTGCTCTCGGTCGGCTATGCCGCCTGCCATTGGTGCCATGTGATGGCGCATGAGAGCTTCGAGGATGAAGCCAGCGCGCGGGTGATGAACGAGCTGTTCGTGAACATCAAGGTCGACCGCGAGGAGCGTCCTGACGTCGACGCGATTTACATGGCCGCGTTGCATGAACTTGGCGAGCAGGGCGGCTGGCCGCTCACGATGTTCCTGACCTCCGAGGCGGAGCCGTTCTGGGGGGGCACCTATTTCCCGAAGGACCCGCGTTATGGCCGCCCAGCCTTCACGCAGGTGCTCAAGGAGATCGCGCGAATCTATCGCGAGGAGCCGAGCAAGGTCAGGCAGAATGCCGACGCGCTGAAGGCTCGGCTCCAACCCTCGCAGCCGCCCGCGGCGGAGTCCTTGCCGAGCGATGCCATTCTTGCCGAACTCGCCGACCGGTTTGTACAAGCGGTCGATCCTGTTCATGGCGGGATCAGAGGCGCACCGAAATTTCCGCAAAGTCAGTTCTTCAATTTCCTGTGGCGCGCAGGGCTCCGTTACGGGCTCGCCAATCCGCTCAAGGCCGCGGACATCACGCTGACCAATATCGCCCAAGGCGGCATCTACGATCATCTCGGCGGCGGCTTCTCGCGCTATTCGACCGACGAGCGCTGGCTCGTGCCGCATTTCGAGAAGATGCTCTACGACAACGCCCAGATCGTCGAGCAAATGACCGAGCTCTGGCGCGAGAACAAATCGCCGCTCTACGCGCAGCGGATCGAGGAGAGCATCGACTGGCTGCTGCGCGAGATGGCGACCGAAGGCGGCGGCTTTGCCGCATCGCTCGACGCCGACAGCGAAGGCGTCGAGGGCAAGTTCTATGTCTGGGATGCCGTCGAGACCGTGGACGTGCTTGGCCCCGATGACGCCCAGCTCTTCAACCAGATCTACGACGTAACGCCGTCCGGCAATTGGGAGGACCACACCATCCTCAATCGCCTCCATGCTACGGGACTTCGCGACCCCGAAACCGAGGCACGGCTTGCTTCGATGCGCGAGAAATTGCTGGGGCGTCGCGCATCGCGCATTCGTCCTGGCTTCGACGACAAGGTGCTCGCCGATTGGAACGGCTTGATGATCGCAGCGCTGACCAATGCGGCCGACGCGTTCCAGCGCGCCGATTGGCTCGAGGCGGCTAAGGGCGCCTTCACTTTCATCCGTGTACGGATGGAAATAGCTGGCCGCCTGTTCCACGCCTATCGCGCAGGTGCCACGAGCGCGCCCGGCACCGCGTCCGACTACGCCAATATGATCCGCGCCGCGCTGCAGTTCGCGAATGTCGCGGGAGACCAGGCCTACGTCACCAAGGCACAAGACTGGGCCCGTGTCCTCGACCGGCATTATTGGTCCGAGGACTTCAGCGGCTATTATCTCGCTGCCGATGATACAGCGGACCTCATCGTGCGTCCGCTCAACGCGCAAGACGAAGCGACGCCGAACGCCAATGGGGTGATGATTTCAAATCTCGCGGCGCTCTATCTCTGGACCGGCGAAGAGAGCTATCTCACGCGCGCCGAGCGGATCGCCAAGACCTTCTCGAGCGCGGCGATACAAAACATCTTCGCGCATAGCTCGCTGCTTGGCGGCGTGCTCGACCTGCTAGCGCCGGCGCATATCGTGATCGTGGTGCCGCAAGGTGCAGACGCAAGTCCACTCCGGCAAGCGCTCCGCCAAGTCTCTCTGCCCGGCGCGGTGGTGCAAGAAGTTCGTGAGGCCGATGCGGTTCCGGTGAGTTCACCCGCTCACGGCAAGACTACGATCGCTGGCAAGGCGACAGCCTATGTCTGTATCGGGCCGCAATGCTCTGCACCGGTGACCGAGCCGTCTGCGCTGATCGAGACCGTGAAGTTCGCGCGCCGCGCGTCGCCCTAGTGTTCGGGGCGCCGCTATGTATTCATCGAATCGAAGAACTCGCCATTGCCCTTGGTCTGCTTCAGCTTGTCGATCAGGAACTCGATCGCGTCCTGCGTGCCCATCGGATTCAAGATGCGGCGGAGCACGTACATCTTTTTCAGCTGATCGCCAGCGACCAGCAGTTCCTCTTTGCGGGTGCCGGAGCGGGCAATGTCGATGGCGGGGAAGATGCGCTTGTCGGCCACTTTGCGGTCGAGCACGATTTCCGAGTTACCGGTGCCTTTGAACTCTTCGAAGATCACCTCGTCCATGCGGCTGCCGGTATCAATCAAGGCGGTGGCGATGATGGTGAGAGAGCCGCCTTCCTCGATATTGCGCGCGGCGCCGAAGAAGCGCTTGGGACGTTGCAATGCGTTCGCGTCCACGCCGCCGGTCAGCACCTTGCCGGACGACGGCACCACGGTGTTGTAGGCACGGCCCAAGCGGGTGATGGAGTCGAGCAAGATCACGACGTCGCGCTTGTGCTCGACGAGGCGCTTTGCCTTCTCGATCACCATCTCGGCGACCTGGACGTGACGTGACGCGGGCTCATCGAAGGTGGACGAGATCACCTCGCCCTTCACCGAGCGCTGCATGTCGGTGACTTCTTCCGGGCGCTCATCGATCAGCAACACGATCAGAAAGCACTCCGGATGATTGGCGGTAATCGAGTGGGCGATATTCTGCAAAATCACGGTCTTGCCGGTGCGGGGCTGCGCCACGATCAGTCCGCGCTGGCCTTTGCCGAGCGGGGCGACGATGTCGATGACGCGACCCGTCAAGTCCTTGGTGGTCGGTTTTTCGAGCTCCATCTGCAGCCACTCGTCGGGATAGAGCGGCGTCAGATTGTCGAAATGGATCTTGTGGCGTTGTTTTTCCGGGTCTTCGAAATTGATGGTGTTGACTTTCAACAAAGCGAAATAGCGCTCGCCATCTTTCGGGCTTCTGATCTGCCCTTCGATGGTGTCGCCGGTGCGAAGGCCGAAGCGCCGGATCTGACTTGGGCTGATATAGATATCATCGGGGCCGGCCAGATAGTTCGCGTCGGGGGAGCGCAAGAAGCCGAAGCCGTCTTGCAGCACTTCGACGACGCCGGTTCCGGTGATTTCGATCTCGCGGGCGGCGAGTTGTTTCAGGATCGCGAACATGAGCTCTTGCTTGCGCATGGCGCTCGCGTTCTCGACCTCGACCTCCTCGGCGAAGCTCAGAAGCTCCGTCGGCGATTTCATCTTGAGGTCTTGCAGTTTCATTTCCTGCATAGGCGGTAACTCCAAACGGGGAGAGGATAACTGGGATTCGAATTGAGGTTGCGCCGGTGCGCAGCCTTAAAGCGGTGGGAAGGATAGAGCCTCGGCGGCGACACAGGGCACACTCGCCTGCTCCGCTTCGGCAAACCGATCTTTGAGGAAATGCCGGGATGCGAAAGCGTCCCGGATCGGATGCGAGTCGCCTTATAGCAGACCCTGACGACGCGACAAATAGGATTCCGAGGGTCTGATCAGAAGGGCCGCACCACCGCCAAAATGACGATTCCGATCATCAGAAGCGTCGGAATCTCGTTAGCCACACGGTAGAAATGTGGCGAATGGGTGTTTCGATCCTCGGCAAACTCCTTGGTCCATTTGGCCAGAGCGCCGTGATAGGCCGAGAGCAGAAACACGAGAACGAGCTTCAAATAGAACCAGCCATCGGCAGACCAGTTGACCACCGAGTAGGCCAGATAGAGCCCGAACGCCCAGCTCGCCACCATCGCCGGCGTGGTGATGTATTTCAAAAGCCGCCGCTCCATGATCTTGAAGGTCTCAGATTGCGGCGAGCCCTTGGCGCTTTCGGCGTGATAGACGAACAGACGCGGCAGATAGAGCAGTCCCGCCATCCATGAGATCACGGCGATGATGTGAAAGGCTTTGAGGTAGGCGAGCAGCATCGCTCTAGCCGCCTCGTACCAAGCTCACGAGCCGCTCAACATGGGCGATCGGTGTCTCGGGCAAGATGCCGTGGCCGAGATTGAACACGAAGGGTCGCGGCGACAAAGCTGCCAAGATCTCGCCGACCCGCTCGTCAAGCCGCCGGCCGCCGGCAACCAGCAAGACAGGATCGAGATTGCCCTGGACTGTGACAAGGTCCTGCAAATGGTCCTTGATCCAGTCGAGCGGCAGGCCTTGGTCGCAACCGATGGCGTCGACGCCGGTCGCTTTCACGTAGCGATCGCTGAGCGGGCCGCAGCCCCGCGGGAAGCCGATGATCGGAATGTGAGGCGCCTCAGCCTTGACGCGATTCACGAGTGTCTTAGTGGGCGCAACGCACCAGCGCGCGAACTCGTCCTCGGGCAGACTGCCGGCCCAGCTATCGAAGATCTGCAGCGCTCTCGCGCCAGCCTTGACCTGACCCAGCAGATAGCGGCTTGAGGTTTCAACCAAGAGATCGATCAGCCGCCCAAACTCCTTAGGCTGCCGATAGGCCCAGAGCCTTGTTTCCACTTGGTCTTTGCTGGCTCCTCCGCCGACCATGTAAGTGGCAACTGTGTAGGGCGCCCCACAAAAGCCGATCAGTGGGACCTTGCCCTCAAGCGCAGTTACGACACGATCGATGGTCTCGTAGACAGGGGCAAGCCTGGCTTCGGCCGGTCGAGCCTCTAATCGGTTCAATGCTTTAGAATTGTTGATTGGCTCCAGTCTTGGACCCTCGCCTTCGACGAATTCGACCTTTTGCCCAAGCGCATAGGGAATGATCAGAATGTCAGAAAAAACAATGGCCGCGTCGAATCCGAACCGCCTGATCGGCTGGAGCGTTACTTCCGCGGCGAGCTCTGGATTAAGGCAAAGATCGAGGAATGACCCGACCTTGGTCCTGATCTCTCGGTATTCGGGTAAGTACCGCCCAGCCTGCCGCATCAACCAGACGGGAGGCGGTAAGGCTACCTTGCCGTTGAGGGCTGAGAGAAAACAATCCACTGATGCGATGGGTCGAAGCATTGCTCCCTTAAATATTAAAAGAGAGATTCTTAAAGAGGTTTCTTCTTCTTTTATTAGCGCGTGAGTTACGGACATTCATTACTGTCACCAGCCTATCGACAGAGAACGAAGCCTTGAATGTGACGGGGCCAAGACATTTCAAGGCGGCTCGGGAGCAAGCGGGCTGGAGGACCGACAAAAGGGTCTCTTTGCCTGGATTTGCGGCCGGTCCTACCATGTCGAAAGCTGACCTCCGAACTGTGTATAAATGGCTGGATAAACTGTGGACTCATGCATCTATTGCTGGCTCTCGCCAAACACGCGTCAACTTATCGACACACGCGAATCTGTGAAGAAAACTGCCTGAAGCCACCTGGCACCGGGGATGGATTGCTGGTGCCTTCCGGTTGCCCGCACATTCATTCACAGTTATCCAAGGGATAGACATGGATACACCGCGATCTTTCCACCTCCATACGGTGTCCGATGCGACCGGCGAAACCCTGGCAGCTATCGCCAAGGCGGCGCGGGTGCAATACGGCCAGGTGCGGGCGATCGAGCATCACCACCCTTTGGTGCGAAGCCAGAGGGAGCTCGTCCGCGTGATCAAGGATATCGAGGCCTCGCCCGGCATCGTGCTCTACACCATCTTCAACAAGGAGCTCGCCGAGGAGCTGGAGCAGTCCTGCAAGGTGCTGAAGATTCCTTGTGTGCCTGCGCTGCAGAAGATCTTGCAGGTGTTCGAATCCTATCTCGGCACGCCGTCGACGCCGACCGTCGGAGGTCAGCACGTGCTCGATGCCGATTATTTTGCGCGCATCGACGCGCTCAATTTCACCATGGTGCATGACGATGGGCATCTCCCTGAGAATCTCGACGATGCCGATATTATTCTCGTGGGGATCAGTCGCACCTCGAAGACGCCGACATCGATCTATCTCGCCAATCGCGGTTTCAAGACCGCGAACGTGCCGCTGGTGCCCGGCGTGCCGCTGCCGTCGAAGCTCGAAAATCAGACCAAGGCGTTCGTGGTTGGGCTGGTCGCGAGCGCGGAGAGAATCGCCCAAGTGCGCCATAACCGGGTCATCGAGCACGCCCATACCCATCTCGATGACTATGTGGACCGCGAGGCGATCGCGGCGGAAGTCGCCGAGACCCGCCAACTTTGCGCGCGCCGCGGCTGGCCGATCATCGACGTAACTCGCCGCTCGATCGAGGAGACTGCGGCGGCGATTTTGCGTCTCTATCAAGACCGCACGGCTCCGGCGCTCTAGTGATGAGGGGCTATCTCCA
This sequence comes from Methyloceanibacter sp., assembly GCA_025449615.1. Next base: position 407 of record JANWJA010000039.1, on the reverse strand, counting down.
AGCCGGCAAGCCGCCTTTGATCCTCGCCTCAGGCAGCAAGATTCGCGCGAAGTTGCTTGAGGCCGCCGGCCTCGCTTTTATTGCCGAGCCACCCGGGCTCGATGAAAGCGCCATGCGTCAAGCCGTCAGCGGCGAGGATGCGCTCCAGCCGCAAGATGTCGCCGAGGTGCTCGCCCGCGCCAAGGCCGAAGCCGTGAGCGAGCTCGCGCACGGGGCCTTTGTGATAGGTGCCGACCAGGTGCTGGCTTTGGATGATGAGATCTATGCCAAGCCCGAGGGAATGGAGGGTGCGAGGGAACAATTGCTCGCGCTCAGCGGCAAGACACACAAACTTCACAGCGCTGTCGCGCTCGCCCGCGACGGTGAGATTCGTTTCGTCTATACCGAAGAGGCGTCGCTTACGATGC
>JANWJA010000038.1 GCA_025449615.1 Methyloceanibacter sp. | reverse complement strand
CCCGCCGATCCCGATGACGTCGAGCCGATGCCGGGGCAGCCGTTACCGGATAGCGGTCCACCGCCCTCGGCCTCCGACGACAAGGATGACGGTTCCGAATTCGCGATGGGTGTGCCGCCGGACCCTGAGCTTCGGCGGAAGATGCTGGATGAGCTCTATCTGCAGCTCGGCAAAGCCAAGGATGCCAAGTCCGCCGAGCCGATCGCGGAGTCGATCGAGCATCTCTGGCATGTGTCCGGAAGCGCCACGGTCGACCTTCTGATCGCGCGTGCCGAGATTTTCGCCGATGGCGTCGATCCGGATCTCTCCATGCAGATCCTCGACGCCGTCATCGATCTCGCGCCGGAGGATGCCGAGGGATGGCATCAGCGCGGGCGGCTCTATGCGGCGCGGAAGGACTACGAGCGTGCCGCAACCGATCTTCGCAAGGCGCTATCGCTCGACGACAAGCACTACAAGGCGTGGCGCGAGCTCGGCGAGGTGTTGAATTCGATCGGCGACAAACAGGGTGCCGACGAGGCTTTCAGCAAGGCCACCAAGATTAATCCCTTCCTCGATGAATTGCAGAAGAAGCCGGTCGAGCCACCCAAGGACGACAACGGTCAAGACATCTGAGACTCTAGCTAAAGCCCCTCATAGCCGTCATCACCGACATAGGCGATGCGCAGCATGTTAGTGGCGCCCGGCGTGCCGAGCGGAACACCGGCAGAGATGATGACGCGCTCGCCTGGATTGGCGAGGCCCTCTTTATAGGCGATGTGGCAGGCCTTGGAGACCATGTCGTCGAGGTCGCGTGGGTCGTCGGTCAAGACGCAATGCAGTCCCCAAACCAGCGCAAGCTTACGTCCCGTCGCCGGGATTGGGGTGAGCGCCAGAATCGCCCGCTGCGGCCGCTCGCGCGCGGCGCGCAAACTCGTGGCGCCCGATGCCGTGTAGCAGATGATGGCCGCGAGGTTCAGCGTCTCGGCGACGGTGCGGGCGGCAGCCGAGATGGCGTCGGCGCCGGTTGCTTCAGGGTCGATGCGTTGGGCGTGGATGATCGCCTCGTAGAGCGGGTCGCGCTCCACCTCCATGGCGACGCGGTCCATGGTGGCGACGGCTTCGACCGGATATTTGCCGACGGCGGATTCGGCTGAAAGCATCACCGCGTCGACGCCCTCGAACACGGCGGTGGCGACGTCGGAGACCTCGGCCCGGGTCGGCACCGGCGCAAAGATCATCGATTCCAGCATCTGGGTTGCGACCACCACGGGCTTGCCGGCGTTTCGCGCCGCGCGGGTGATCTGCTTCTGCAAGCCGGGCACCTTCTCCACCGGCATTTCGACGCCGAGATCGCCGCGGGCGACCATGATGCCGTCGGCGAGTTCGACGATCCCCTTCAATTGCTTGATGGCCGCCGGCTTCTCGATCTTGGCCATGATGGCCGAACGGCCCTTGGAGATTGTCTGCGCTTCGGCGACGTCGTCGGCGCGCTGCACGAAGGAGAGCGCGATCCAGGCGACGCCGAGTTGCAGCGCCTGCTCGATGTCGGCATGGTCCTTGTCGGTCATGGCGGCAAGCGGGATCACGGTGTCGGGCAGGCTGATGCCCTTCTTGCTTGCCAGCATGCCGCTGGTGAGCACTTCGGCGTCGATACGCACATCGCTCGCCTCGATGACTTTCAATTTGAACTTGCCGTCGTCGAGCAGCAGCGTGTGGCCGGCCTCGACCGCCTTGAAGATTTCGGGGTGCGGCAGGTGCACGCGCGCCAAGCCGCCCACCGACTCGCGCTTGACGAAGCTCAAGACGTCGCCTTCGTTTAAGCGAATGGCGCCGGACTCGAAGGAACCGATGCGGAGCTTCGGCCCTTGCAGATCGACGAGAATGCCGATCGGCCGGGAGAACTCTTTCTCGAGCTTGCGCACGAAGGCATGCGCCTGGCGGAAGCCCTCGGGCGAGGTATGACTCATGTTGATGCGGAACACGTCGGCGCCTGCCTCGAACAGGGCCCGCATTGTCGCTTCGTTACTGGAGGCAGGACCGAGTGTGGCGACGATCTTGACGCGACGATTGCGTCTCATTGCGGCTTCGCTTCGCCCTCGGGATCGGTGAGGCGAACGGTCCAGTCCCGTTCCTCGCCAGTGTCGACCTCGAAGAAGCCCGTCCGCTTGAAACCGCGCTTCACGCAGTCCTTAGTGTCGCGGATGGTGAAAGATTTGTCGTCGGTACACATATAAAGAGCGCCTGCCCATTCGCCGCCGCGGTCATAGTCGATAGCGTGGATATAATAGAAGCGACCAATCAACACGCCCTTAAGCAGCGTTTCGCAGGTATGAGAGGCGACGTTCCACCAGCCTTCGGTGGCCCAGCCTTCGGCATCCTTATAGCCGATGGCGACGCCGACTCGGCTCGCGGTGGTGTTGCAGAGCTTAAGATCGGCAAGCGCCGGTGCGGCGCCAAGGCCAATGCAGAACAGGGCTGCGAGGCCATACAGACAGCAAAAATGGCGCCGGGGCATCGCGCTCATCGCCACCTGGCGCCAATTCGAAATCCAGTCCCGCATGCGGTTCAGCTCAAGAATCAGAGTTAACAATTTACAAACTTAGCATCGAATGGCTTAGGTTTGTCTCACCAAGCCGTCCAATTCAAGTGGCAAGAAACCAGCCGAGAATTATGGGTAATTTGCGTCAGGAGCTTGTCCGGCCCAGTTCTTGCGAAGGGTTAGGGCCAGGAACATTACGATAGACCATGCTTGACGCGAGATCTCAGGACCGGGGCCAGGGGCGGGGCCCTTCGACGCAGCAATTGGCCGAGGAGGGGCCCTACCGGCATATCGAGGGCGATGCCGGGTGTGGGCTGCTTCTGCTCTGCGACCATGCCGCCAACGCTCTGCCCACGGCCTATGGCAGCCTCGGGCTGCCGCCGCACGAATTCCACCGGCACATTGCTTACGATATCGGCGCTGCCGGGGTAACGGAGCGGGTTGCCGAAGCCCTGCACGCGCCGGCGATGCTCGCGCGATATTCCCGCCTCCTGATCGACCCCAATCGCGGCGCCGACGATCCCACTTTGATCATGCAGATTTCGGACGGGGCCGTGGTGCCGGGCAACGCCACGATCGACGAGGCCGAGCGAGTTGCGCGCATCGCGCGCTATTACGAGCCGTACCATGCGGCAATTTCGCGAGCGATCGATGCGGCGCTTGCCGCCGGCAAGCCGCCGATCCTGTTCTCGGTGCACAGCTTCACCTCGGCCTGGAGGGGCGTGCAGCGCCCGTGGCATTTGGGAGTGTTGTGGGACAAGGACCCGAGATTGGCGCTGCCGCTGCTTCATGCCTTCCAGGCGATCCCAGGGATCGTCGCCGGCAACAACGTTCCTTATTCCGGCCAGCTCTACGGCGACACGCTCTTTCGTCACGGGACGTCGCGAGGGCTCGCCCATGTGCTGCTCGAGGTGCGGCAAGATTTGATCATGGCCCCGGAGGGCCAAGCTGAATGGGGCGACAGGTTGGCCGAGGTGCTCCGGAACATCATGCAAGACGAGGAGCTCGCAACCGAGCTCCATCGCGTGCAACATTTCGGTTCCCACACCGACGCATAAGCGCCTCTGGATAAGCTGGAAAACCTCCGGCCTGCGGTTGAAGCGGCGAAGTGTCAACGACTAAGCTTGCCGCCAATCAAACACAAACGATTCGGGGGACGAAATTGCTCCAGACATCAGCCAGAGACCAGCTCCGCACCATTGTCGCCCGCATCGAGCGATTGGAGGAAGAGAAGGCCGCGCTCGCCACGGATCTTCGCGAAATCTATGCGGAGGCGAAGGGGAACGGTTTCGACGTCAAGGCACTCCGGGCGGTGATCCGCATCCGGAAACAGGACGCCGATAAGCGGAAAGAGGAAGTGGCCGTGCTCGACACCTATCTCCACGCGCTCGGCATGGCAGAAACCGCGGAGGCCGCTTAGGCTAGCGGGTGGAGCTTAATTTAGCGGTCGGTGTTGGAAGCGAGCTTGGTCGTGCGGGGTGTTTCAAGCTCGGCATAGAAGCTCTTCACGGCCTGTCCGGAGAAGCTCTGCGCGACAGCCAGTCCCTGATAGCCCGAGCTTGGACGGAAACTCAGCGCCAGCGGCCGATCCATATCTTCGAACAGATAAGAGAGGTCCCTCTGCTCTGGCGCAGTCAGCGCGCCGAGATCCCGGTTATAGGTGACGGAACGTTCGGTCATCAGGCTTGCGACTTCGAAGGGCACGTAAGTTAGCTCCTCGGGGTGGTCGTCGTCGGCTTCAGGGGCGCCGACAACTTCGGCATCCTGATAAAGCGGGAACTGTCCTGGCGGGCTCGCCGAGAGGCCGACTGACGGGCGTGGCGGCTCGCTCTCGCTGCTGCCTGCGATGCTTGCATAGAGGAAACGCTTCTCGGCCTTCGGCTTCGGCGACGGCATCGGAACTGCGGCCGCTGGCGCCGGCTCGGGCACATAAGAGGCGAGGATCGGCCTCGGTAACTTGGCCTCAGGAGCGGGCTGCGGCTGCGGTGCACGGTCTGCAACCGCGACCATGGTGTTGGTCTTCACCAGGCCCTTGGCCAGAGCGAGCTGGTAATCCTTGGGCGTGATCGGCTTCCCGTCAGAGGGAAGGTATTTTGTGCTGCCATCGGGGAAGAGAGAGGCAAGCTCGAGGCGCGGAATGCGCGGCCACATGCGGACGTGGCCGGTGTCGACATGGACGAAGGGGATGCCAGAGGTCGGATAGTAGCCGACGCCGCCCCATTCCTGCACCAGCGCGGAATTGCGCAGCGTCTTCACCGATACATCGGGGAAGGTGATATCCGCCGCCTTACCCAGAATGTGCTGGCTCTTCTTTGCCTGGCCGCCGCCATGCTTGCGCAGCGACTCGTTGGTGGAGGCGGAGCGATAGCCGCAAATCAGATGCACGGGCTCGTTCGATCCGAGCTGCTGATGCAGGATCCAGATATGGTCGATCAACTCCGGATCCATGACGCGCGATTCGTTCTTCCGCCAGTCGCGCATGAAGACATTCAGCCGCTGCAGGGACTCAGAATCGTACTGCCCGTCCTTCATGTAGGTGACGGTGATGGTTTCCTTGGTGTGGATATTGAAAATCGAGAGCGTTCGGGATTCGCCGGTGGCGTTCGCATGCATGCTGGCCGAGGGCCAAAACCAACCGCTCGCGATCGAGATCGCGAGGCTTGCGCCAAGCATGGCGCGGTTGACGACGGTCCCCCCGAATTTCATACCAGCGCGCGCTTCCCTCACGACCAGTGCCTGGTCAGCGTTCCGGGCCGCAAAACCCCCTCAGGCTCGCGGCTTGGCCGGAGGCGTGGTTAACCCCGGCGTGAAGTGACACTATTCGGAGAAATAGGTGAAAAAGAAGGCGAACTCGTTAACGCTGGCGCGGCTAAACACGCCAGAAATCGGCGATTTTCGGGCCTTCAGGGCGAAATTTCGGTGGACTAACCCTAATTCGGATCGAGGCTCCAACCGTCGCGCGCCGAGCCGCGGCGTCTCTGGGTCTCGGCTTGCGCCTGAGGAAATGGCTCGGCGGAGTCGAAGGCCACCGGATCGGGCGGGGGCATCGGCCCTCCAAGCTTCAACGCGGCCGACATGCGGGCATCGTGGCCATAGAGGTCGTTGAACTGGGAGATCGAGCCGTCCTCGTTCACGCGTAGCGTGAAGTACTGAACATAGACGGGAATCTTCTGGTGCAGGGCGATGTGCTGGTCGTAGCTGCCCTGAATTGCGGAAGCCACTTTCGCGCTCGACCAGCCTTGATCCTGCTTCAACAGCACGGCCGCGAGCTGATCGGGATTCTCGACGCGCATGCAGCCATGACTCTCGGCGCGCACCGGCTTGGCGAACAGAAAGCGCTGCGGCGTGTCATGCATGTAGACGTCGTGCTTGTTCGGGAAAACGAACTTGACGACACCGAGTACGTTATCCGGTCCAGGCGGCTGATAGATATTGAGGGCGCGGATGTCGATGCGGTTCCAATCGAGCGTCGACGGATCGACTTCCCTGCCGCCGTAATTGATTTTGAGACCGTGCCGTTCGAGCACCGAGGTGTTCCAGCCGCCGCCGCCGAACAGCCACGCGCCCTCTTCACGGAGGTAGGGCCTGATCTCTTCGGTCTTGATCGAGTTCGGTACGTTCCAATAAGGATTGAACACGATCTCCTGCATGTCCTGTCCGAAGATCGGCGTCTGCTTGTCGGTCTTGCCCACCACGACCTTGGTGGTGTGGATGACTTTGCCTTCCTTGGTCACGCGCAGGACGAATTCGGGGACATTCACTGCGACGTAGAACTGGCCGAGGTCATGCGGCAGCCAGCGCCAGCGCTCCATGTTGATTAGGACCTTCCTGATCATGGCAGGGTTGGATGCCACCTCGCGATGATGCTCATTGCTGTTGAGCAGCCGCCGCGTGCCGGCGCCGACGAGACCGTCGGGAGCGACACCGCGGGATTTCTGAAACTCCCGGATGGCGGCGTCGACGTTGTCGTCGAACAGATTCTCGTTGGTCGCTTCCGCAGTCACCTCAAGCCGCTTGCGAATGAGAGCGACCTGCTCGTTTTCGACGCCCTTTTTCAGAACCGGTCCGTCTGGAATCTTGACGATCTCGGTGGCTGGCTCTTCCTTGGCCGGGCCGCCGCGAAGCTCGATCAGCTTTTGACGAAGCGCCTCGAATTGGGGCTGGTCAGGCTGGAAGCTGCGCAAATAGGCGGCGGGATCGGGGCGAATGGCGATCACCCCCATGACTTCGGAGGGCTGAGGCAAAGCGAGGCTCGGATCAAGATTTTTCGTGAGGGCCTGCGGGTCGATGCGGCCGCCGCGGGCGTCACGCGTATATTCCAGCACGGCAAAATCGATCTTGATCTCCGCATCGGCCAGCTGACTGACGGCCTGGTCGCCGCTCGGGTCAAATGCATCGAGCTTCGGCAAAGTGTAATCGGCGCTGCGAAGGCCGTAATCGTCAGCCTTGGCCATCTCTGCCACAACCGCCTTGCCGCGCTCGGTCAGGCCGTTTTCATCGACCCAGAGTAGCTTGCTGTCGGGGGCCGAATAGAATTCGACTAACGCGCCCTGTTCGGTCTTGCGCACTTCTGAGGCGCTGGTGAATTTCGCTGAGAGTTGGCTCTGAACGGCGACCCGTATGGCATCGGCGCGCCCGATCAAAGTTTCAGGCGCATCCGGCTCGGCCGCGAGTGCGGGCAAGCTTACGGCCGCGACCACACACGAGGCAAACGCAAGACGGAAAAATGGCCGCATTTCAGAGCTCCTCTGACCGTACTCTCAACAACGATTCGGCAGAGTTCGAACCCTAGCCCCGGACCTTGCTGTTGGCCATACTAGGACTCAATCGAAGTTG
>JANWJA010000037.1 GCA_025449615.1 Methyloceanibacter sp. | reverse complement strand
GCGTAGCCGCGTTGCGTCAAGCATTCGATCGTGGCCGGATCGCGGGCCGTGCCTGCAATCTCCCAACCTTTCGCCCCAAGGCGTGCCGCGAGGAGTTGTGCCGAGTAGCCGAGACCGAAAGCGAACAGTTTGCTCACGAAGCTACCGTCCACTCAGCTGCCACCACCTGATCCGGCTCGGCGGTGCTTCGCGCTTCCCGCAAGGCCGCAAATTGTTCAGGCGCAAGTTTCGACAGGGCCCAAACCGCCATGGCCCTCACTAGGGGTGAATGATCATCGAGCCGTGCCTCAACCTTCGGCAGCAGACTCACATCGCGAGAATTGCCGGCAGCGACGAGCACGTTGCGAACAAACCGGTCGCGGCCCGTGCGCTTGATCGCGGTGCCGCGGAAGCGGGCGCGAAAGCCGGCATCATCGATACCGAGCAGCTCGGCGAGCGGTGGGTTGTCGCTCTCGCTTCGCGTTGCAAGCTTTGCCTCATGTGCGGCCTCGGCAAATTTGTTCCAGGGACAGACCGCGAGACAATCGTCGCAGCCATAGATGCGGTTCCCCATCGCCTCGCGAAACTCGCGAGCGATGTGTCCTTTGTGTTCGATGGTGAGATAGGAAATGCAGCGCCTGGCGTCGAGCTCGTAAGGCTTTGGGAAGGCGTTGGTCGGGCAGATGTCGAGGCAGCGCCGGCAGACGCCGCAATGGTCGGTCTCAGCCTCGTCCGGGGCAATCTCGATGCTCATAAAGATCGAGCCAAGAAACAGCCACGATCCAAATTCGCGCGAGACGAGATTGGTGTGTTTGCCCTGCCAGCCGATACCGGCCCTCGCCGCGATTGGCTTCTCCATCACAGGCGCGGTGTCGACAAACACTTTGACCTCGCCACCGGCCAGCGATTGAACCTGAGAAGCCAGTCTCTTCAGCTTTGCCTTGATCACATCGTGGTAGTCGAGGCCTTGCGCGTAGACGGAGATCGTGCCGCGCGACAAATCTTGCAGCGCCTCGAGCGGATCGCGATTTGGTGCATAGCTCAAGCCGAGCAGGATGATGCTTCTCGCCTCCGGCCACAGCACATGCGGGTCCTTGCGGCGATCGGCGTTCGCGGCAAGCCAGTTCATGTCGCCGTGGCGGCCTTGCGCGATGAATGAGTCGAAGGCCGAACCCGCGCCCTCGGGCGCATGAGCCGACGCGAAACGCAACGCGTCGACGCCTTGCGCCTTCGCCGCCTCCACGATTTGGGATTTCAGTGTCTCGCTAGAAGTCGAGATCGGCGTAGGTGCCTGACGGGATGAACCCGGCGACTCGGTCGGCGAGTAGGGGCCGGAAAGAAGGCCGCGATTTGAGGAGTGCGTACCAGTGCTTCGCGGGCTCATGATCTTCCCAAGGGACTTCGCCGAGATAGTCGAGCGCCGATAAATGTGCCGCGGCGGCAAGATCGGCGAAGCTTAGCGCGTCGCCCGCGAGCCAGCTCCGCTTCTCGGCGAGATGGCCAATATAGGTCAAATGATAGCGCAAATTCTCATGCCCGGCGCGCATTGCCTCCATGTCCGGGGAGGCGCTTTTCGGGCCGAAACGGCGGAACACCTTCTCCTCGACCAGGTAGTTGGTCACCTCATCATGGAACTTGCGGTGGAACCAGTCGACCAGCCTACGCACTTCGGCGCGGCCCGCGGTGTCCCCCGGAAACGGCTGAAAGCCACCGCCGCTCGCGACGGTCTCGCCGAGATATTCGGAGATCGCATAGGCTCCCGAGATCGGCCCGTCGTTGTCGCTGATCAGCACCGGCAACGAGCCCGCCGGATTTAGCGCCAGAAACTCGGCGCGCCATTCCCACGGCCGCTCCTCGGCAAGCTCGGCCTCGATCCCGAATTCGGCGAGCGCAAGCCGCACCGAGCGGGAGAAGGGGCAAAGTGGGTAGTGCAGAAGTGTCGCCATGACCCCGTATCAGTGGCGTTCGCCCGCAAAAAGAATCGCGCGCGGCCCGGTCACGGTATAGAACCTGCTCGGGCGCGGAACAAGCGCGGCGGGCGAGGGGACGGCCGTGTCGATAGAGCAGATTATCGTTCTTGCGGTGGTGCAAGGCATCACCGAATTTCTCCCGATTTCGTCCTCCGGCCACCTGATTCTGGTGCCAGCTCTCACAGGCTGGCCAGACCAAGGTCAACTCACCGACGTCATGACGCATTTCGGCACGCTGCTTGCCGTTCTCATCTATTTTTGGCGCGACGTGCTGGGAATGATCAAGGGTGCGCTGGAACTTCTGCGCGGCAAGCTCACCGACGAGGGGCGGCTCGCCCTCTACATCATCGTCGCCACCATCCCGGCAGTGGCTTTCGGCGTGTTCCTCAAGAAAATGGGATATACCGATCTCGAACGCAACGTCGCCGTCGTTGCCTGGAACACGATCTTCTTCGGCATCTTGATGCTGATTGCCGACCAATATGGGCCTCAGCTCAAAACCATCGCTAATGTGACCTTGGGCTCGGCCGTTGTCATCGGTCTGGCCCAGGCGCTGGCCCTCATTCCGGGCACAAGCCGCTCTGGCATTACGATGACGGCAGCCCGCTTTCTAGGCTTCACGCGGCCGGATTCAGCACGGTTCTCTTTTCTGCTCGGCATTCCTGCGACCGCTGGCGCGATCGTCTTCACCATTGGCGATGCGCTCGCCAGCGGCGACAAGATAACGAGCGACGAACTCCTATGCGCCGCGCTGACGTTTGTCGCCGGCATCGCGGCGATTGCCTTCCTGATGAATCTGCTGAAGCGGATCAGCTTCCTGCCCTTCGTGCTCTATCGCATGGTGCTCGGCGGCTTCCTCTTGGTGATGCTCTACAGCTGAGGCTCGGGCGGGTAGACCGAGAACTGTCCGCGCGGACGGTATTGCACCAAATAATCCGGCACCACCGCTTCAATACCGACAGGCTCGATGCCGAGTCCCTGCAGGCTGCGGCCGTCGCCGTTCGCCGCATCGCTCACCACATTATCGACCTCGAGCATCCGCACCTGGTCGATTGTCAGCGGTGGGTTGGGCAACAGCTGCAGCATCGCGCCTTGCAGTTTCGCTAGCCAGAAAGGCTCAGAGACGAGCGGGCGTTTCCGCATCGTGTAGGCGAGCACTCTCTTCATCACCTCTTTCAGCGTCAGCACTTCCGGTCCACCGAGCTCGTAGGGCGCCTCATGCTTCATTTTGCCGTTCAGGGCCGCCACGACTGCCTTGGCCACATCGCCGACGAACACCGGCTGCAGCTTTGTCTTGCCGCCCCCGATCAGTGGAAGCACCGGAGAGATCCGCGCGAGTGCAGCGAAGCGATTGAAGAAATCGTCCTCCGGACCGAACACGATTGAGGGGCGAAGGATGGTTGCGTTCGGATCGATCTCGAGCACGGCCTTCTCGCCTTCGGCCTTGGTCCGTCCATAGGCGGAAGGAGAATCGCGATCGGCGCCGATCGCCGAGACATGGACGAAAGTCCTCACCCCCGCAGCGCGCGCGGTGTCCGCGACATGGCGTGCGCCTTCATCGTTGATCGCAGCGAAGCTCTGTTTGCCGCGCGGCACGAGAATGCCGACAAGATTGATGATCGCGTCGGCGCCATCCGCAGCCGCACGGAGCGACCCCGGGAAGCGCACATTGGCTTGGACAGCATTGATCTGACCCACGCCGCCGAGCGGCTGCAAATGGCCCGCGAGCTCGGGTCTCCTGACGGCCACCCGCATCCGCGCGCCGGTCTTGACAAGCGCACGCACGATGTGCCGGCCGAGAAAACCGGACCCACCGTAAAGAGTGATGAGTGATCTGCTGTTAAGCTCGATTGGCATTGCCGCACCAGGATAAGCCATCCGCCGTCTGATCCGATTGACATTATCTGACGCCAATCGTACCTCAAGTCCCTCTTGCCCAGGTGGCGGAACTGGTAGACGCGCTAGCTTCAGGTGCTAGTGCCCGAAAGGGCGTGGAAGTTCGAGTCTTCTCCTGGGCACCAATTATGAGGGCGACGCCAGCTTGAATCAGCCCAACAATGTCTTGCTGCATCGAGGCGATCTCCCCGCGGGGCGCCTCAAGACCACGGCGGTCGCGGTCGATACCGAGACGCTGGGGCTCAATCCATTTCGCGACCGGCTGTGTTTGGTGCAGCTTTCCTCTGGCGATGGACAGGCCGAACTGGTGCAGCCGGCCCGCGACTATGACGCGCCCGAGCTGAAGCGGCTGCTCGCCGACCCCTCAGTGCTCAAGATCTTTCACTTCGCCCGCTTCGATATGGCGGTGCTGAAGCATTATTTGGGCGTGATGCCGCACCCCGTCTATTGCACCAAAGTGGCCTCGAAGCTCGCGCGCACCTTCACCGACCGCCACGGCCTGAAAGACCTCTGTCGGGAGCTACTCGGCATTGAGCTCTCCAAACAGCAGCAATCCTCCGATTGGGGCGCCGATAAGTTGACCCCCGAACAGCTCAACTATGCCGCGAGCGATGTCTTGTATTTGCACGCCTTAAGGGAGAAACTGGACGCCATGTTACGGCGTGAGGGCCGCGAGGGTCTTGCCAAGGCCTGCTTCGAGTTTCTGCCAACCCGGGTCCAACTCGATCTGAGGGGCTGGTCGGAGATCGATCCCTTCGCGCATTAGGGCGGCAGCGGGCCAAATTCCGGCGGTCGCAATATGATCAAAGTCCTCGCGTCTAGCTTGGTGCCGGAATCGCAAGGGTTTCTTGGACGTCGCCCATGAGTGTCGGGACAGAGGTCGTCCGTGGCGGCCACGCTTATCACCTTCGTTCTTACGAAGACCGCCAGCGTGACTTTCTGAGCGCGGAGCGACACAGCCAGCATGTGCGCATCTTGCGCCGGGCGCTGCCTGTTTTGGCCGCGATCACCCTTGCTGGCTATTTCGTCTCCGGCGGCTTTAGCGTCACCGTCGGCGACGTCACCGCGAGCGTCGGCGGCATTGCAGTGTCTAACGGCAGTCTCCGCATGACGAACCCGAAGCTGAAAGGCGCCGACAAGAAGAATGGTCCTTACGTGATCAGTGCCGACTATGCCGACCAGGACATGAAGAACCCGAATATGATCGAGTTGCATGCCATCAAGGCCGAAGTGACCGGCCTGTCCGGTGGCTGGTCGAAGATGGATGCCGTGCGTGGCACCTTCAACAGCAAGGCCGAGCATCTCTCCATGAAGGAGCGGATCAACATCAAGACCAGTTCCGGTGTCGTCGGCCGACTGAAGCAAGCGACGCTCGACATGAAGACGCAGACGCTTCGCTCGCATCTTCCGGTCGCTTTCGACATGACCAGCGGCACCGTGCGCGCCAATGCGCTCACCTTTCAGTCGTCGAAAAACATTTTATTGTTTCGCGGCAAGGTCGCCGTTCACTTGATCAAGGCCGCGACCGACGGCGACGCCAAGCCGGTTGCCGCCGCACCGCGCGTGAAGGCGCCGCAAGGTCCGGCGCGGCAATTGCCGCAAGAGGCCGTGCTCCCGGCGCAAGGAGCGCAATGATGCGAGTGCTTAGACGAGAGAGACGCAACGAGCGGCGACCGACGAATGGCGTTGCCGTGCTCGCGCTTGCGTTTGTCGCGACAGGCTTCGCGTCCATTTCTTTCGCGCAATCGCCTCAGAGCAATACCGCCGCGCCGGCCGCAGCGACGATGCAACCCGCTCAGCCCGCCGCGCCCGCCGCTGGGCCGGCTGCTGCTGGCCAAGGCCCAACCGGATCCTTCGCGGGTCTCTCCAAGAATTCCAACCAGCCGATCGATATCGAGTCGGACGTTCTTCTGGTTCATGACTCGCAGAAGACCGCGACCTTCAAGGGCAACGTCAAGGCGGTCCAAGGCACCACGATCCTCTACTCGAAGGAGCTTGAGGTTCACTATGCGGGCGGCGGCAGTGAGAGTTTGACGGGAGCGCCGGGCGCAAAACCCAGCACGGTCGCAAGCACCGATCCGGCTACCGCTACGCCCGAGGCCGCCAAGCCTCCCGCGGCAGGCGACAAATCCGGCATGGCGCTCGGCGACAACGGAACCAAGATCACTCGGATTTATGCCAGGGGCGACGTCGTCATCAACAGCGACCAGGACCAGACCACAACGGGCGACTTGGCGGATTACGACGTGCCCGGCCAGATGGTAACCGTGAGCGGCAATGTGGTGTTAACGCAAGGCAAGAATGTGCTAAAGGGCGATCGGCTCGTTATCAATCTGACCACGGGCGAAAGCCGCTTCGATCCCGGTACTGCCAATTCGGCCAAGCCGGCGCGCATCAAGGCAATTTTCCAGAAGCAGGAAGCCGCCTCTGGCGACGATGCATCGAATAAGGACAAACCGGCTGAGAAGACTGGCAATGCAACGCCTGACGATGGCAGCTCCGGTGCAACCAAGGGCGCGGGAGGCGAGCCTGCCGCCGCTGATACCGCGTCTCAAGGGCAACCGGCGCCGGATGAACCCGTTGTCAAAGAGGCCCCAGCCAAGTCGGCCCCTGGGCAGGATGACGCCTCGCCATGGCAGCTTGTGCCTGGCAATATGCAATAGGTCGGCCCTTTTTTTGGTTCCGGCCGGCGGGGATCTCAATTGAGAGAGCGGATGGCCTCAGTGGGCAAATTGCTGTCATTTCCAGGCCGTCAACCTGTCGTCGCTCCCTCCGCGCCGCAAGCCCAGGATCACGGCCAACCGACCGTTCGGAGCGAGCCCGTCACGGGGCGCCTGACCGTTCATAACGTCGTTAAGGCCTTCAAGAAGCGCACCGTGGTGCGCGGCGTTAGCCTCGAACTGCGCCGCGGTGAAGCCGTCGGCCTGCTCGGCCCGAATGGAGCCGGCAAGACCACCGTGTTCTACATGATCACAGGCCTGATCCCGGCCGATGAAGGCTCGATCAAGATCGACGATCAGGATGTGACCAAGCTGCCGATGTATCGCCGTGCCCGTCTGGGCATCGGCTATCTGCCGCAAGAAGCGTCGATCTTCAGAGGCTTGACCGTCGAACAGAATATTCTCGCCGTGTTGGAGACGGTGGAGCCTGACAAGCAGGAGCGGCAGAAGCAGCTCAACTCGCTGCTTGATGAATTCCGCATCACGCGCTTGAGAGAGTCACCCTCGATCCGACTTTCCGGCGGCGAGCGTCGCCGCGTCGAGATCGCGCGCGCTTTGGCGACGCGTCCCTCCTTCATGCTGCTCGACGAGCCTTTCGCCGGCATCGACCCCATTGCCGTTAACGATATTCGTGCGCTGGTGCACCATTTAACTCAGCGTGGCATCGGCGTCTTGATCACCGACCACAACGTGCGTGAGACCCTTGAGCTGGTTAGCCGGGCCTATATCATTCACGATGGAATGGTGCTCACCCATGGCACCGCTCATGAGATCATCAACAACGAGGAAGTACGGCGCGTCTATCTCGGCGATCAGTTTAGGATTTGATCTTAATCTGCCGTTTGCACGCGTCAGAGTAGAAGTCGGCGATGGCCATCACCACCAAACTCGAGCTCAGGCAATCGCACAGTCTGGTGATGACGCCGCAGTTGCAGCAGGCGATCAAGCTGCTGCAATTATCCAACCTCGATCTCGCGGCGTTCGTCGAGGCCGAGCTTGAGCGAAATCCTCTTCTCGAACACGCCGATGCCGAGGAAGGAGGTGCGCCTGCTCCTGAGCAGGCCGCGACGCCGAGTCAAGAACAAGAAGCGGAAGAAGAGCGCGCCGACGCCGCGGACTCCGCGCGTGAGGCTTCCTCGTCGCACAGCGAGACTTCGGACTCAGCCGACGGCGATTGGTTGGATCTGGAGAGGAGCGATGCGAGCCAGCCCGCCGTCGAGCTCGATGCCGAGCCCCAAGACCTTTATCCGGACTCTGAGGGGCCGGCGATCGGCGATCTCAAGAAGCAGGACTGGGCGCCGCTTGGAGGCAACGGACGCGCGGATGGCGAGACGCCGAACCTGGAAGCCTATGTCGCCGAACAGAGGACGCTCCGCAATCATCTCGCCGAGCAATTGGCGCTTGCGTTCTCCGATCCGGCGCGGCGGCTGATCGGGCATCATCTTATCGATCTCACCGACGAGGCGGGTTATCTCCAAAGCGATCTCGAATCCGTCGCCGAGCAGCTCGGCGCGCCGCTGGAGCTCGTCGAGGAAACGCTAGGCGTGATGCAAGGCTTCGAACCTTGCGGTGTGTTTGCGCGAGACTTGCGCGAATGCTTGGCGCTGCAACTGAAAGAGCAGGACCGCTACGATCCGGCCATGGCGAGCTTCATCGACAATATCGAGCTGCTTGCCGTGCACGATCTCGCCGCGTTGAAGCGCGTGTGCCGCGTCTCAGGCGACGATTTGCGCGACATGATCCAAGAGGTGAAGCGGCTCAACCCTAAGCCCGGTCTGAAATACGGCTTCACGCCGTCGCAGCCGATCGTGCCGGACGTTCTGGTTCGCAGCCTTCCCGATAGCAGCTTCCACGTCGAGCTGAATACCGACACCCTACCGCGCGTGCTCGTGAATCAGTCCTACTACGCGACGGTGAGCAAGGCCACGACGCGCAAAGAGGACAAGACCTATCTTGTCGAATGTCTGCAAACTGCCAACTGGCTGGTGAAGAGTTTGGACCAGCGCGCGCGCACCATCCTGAAAGTGGCGCAAGAGATCGTGCGTCAGCAGGATGCCTTCTTTACCCATGGCGTGCGCCACTTGCGGCCGCTGAATCTGAAGACGGTCGCCGACGCCATCTCCATGCACGAATCGACCGTCAGCCGCGTCACCGCCAATAAATACATGGCCACCAATCGCGGCATGTTCGAGCTGAAATATTTCTTCACCTCGGCAATTGCCGCGTCCGGCGAGGGCGATGCTCACTCCTCGGAGGCCGTGCGTCACCGCATCCAGGAAATGATTGCAGGCGAGCCCACCCACGATGTTCTTTCCGACGACAAGATCGTGGAAAAGTTGAAGGAGGACGGCGTCGATATCGCACGAAGAACCGTCGCCAAATATCGCGAGGCGCTGCGCATCCCATCCTCGGTACAGCGGCGGCGGTTGAAGCGAATCGCGCAAGGCGCCAACCCTTGATTGTGCGCCTAAGCTCTTGGTGTCAGTTGCGATTCTCTTGCAAAAAAATGCAGCATTGCCAAAGGGTTTGACACCCTCTGATGAGGGGGCTAGCTTCCCGCCCCGCGGTGGAATTCGAACGAATTTTGGCCAGGCGAGTTAGCGCTTGGTCCGGCTTTACTTGGCGAAACGGCCAGGGAGCGCGGGGTTAGCAGAGGCAACAAACTCACGCGCAGACAATGACGATACAAGTGACCGGAAAGAATCTCGACCTCGGCGAGGCCTTGCGCGGTTATGTGCAGGATCGCGTCGCCCACACCGTCGAGCGCTATATTGGGCGCACGCCTTCCGGCCACGTGCGCATCGAGAAGGAGCGCGGCGAGTTTCGCACCAACTGTACCATCCATTTGTGGCAGGGTATGAGTCTCGAGGCGCACGGTGTCGCCGCGGACGCGTATCAGAGTGCGGATCAGGCTTGCGAGCGGCTGGACAAACGCGTTCGGCGCTACAAGCGCCGGGTGAAAAAGCATGGCGGCGTCGACCGCAAAGAGACGCATGCCGTCTCTTACGTCGTGCAGCCGCGCCAAGAAGGCCACGAGGAGCGCGAGGGCGAGGAGGAGAATCCCCTCATCATCGCCGAAGCGCCAACCGTGGTGCATGAAATGAGTGTAAGCGACGCCGTGATGCAGATGGATCTTTCCGACCTGGCATTCGTTGTATTCCGCAATGCGAGCCACGGAGAGATCAATGTTGTTTACCGCCGCGACGACGGCAATATTGGCTGGATCGATCCTGCAGCCAAAAAAGCGGAAGCTCGGCGCTAGCAGCTCTTGCTGCTTTGCGCCCCTGAACACGGGTGGGTCTCGCACATGGACTTAGGTGATCTCATCAGTCCCGATTCCGTTTTTCCCTCGCTCAAGGTGAAGAACAAGAAGCAACTCCTGCATGAACTGTCCGCTCGCGCGGCGAAGCTCACCGGGTTGGAGGAGCGCGATATTTTCGACACGCTGCTACAACGCGAGCGTCTGGGTTCGACGGGCCTGGGTCAGGGTACGGCGATCCCGCATTGCCGGATCGCCAATCTCAAGCACATCGTCGGCCTTTTTGCCCGGATCGCGGAACCGATCGATTTCGATTCTCCCGATGGCGCACCGGTCGATCTTGTTTTCTTATTGCTCGCGCCGGAGGGCGCCGGCGCCGATCACCTGAAAGCCTTGGCGCGGGTCTCCCGCCTGTTGCGCGAAGGGCAGGCCGCCGAAAAGCTCCGCACCTCGCGCGACGCAAGCGCGATCTATGCTGTCCTGACGGAGGGCGCCGCGTCTCACGCGGCCTGATCTCGAAGCCTAATGCACGCTTAAGGGGACGAGATCGTTCTCGATCGCGTTGGCGATGGCCGCATGGCGGCTGTCGGTCAGCGCCAGCGGCGTGCCGTCGGCGCCGAGCACCGCATAGAGATCGATGCCTTTGAGTGCCCCGGTGAGGGCCGGGAACAGCTTCCTGGCAACGTCAAGGTCGAGCTGCTTGATATAGGCAACCTCGCCGTCACCGAGCGACGCGAATTCGCTCGCGCTCAAGAGGCGGATTTCACTGTCACTGACTCTCTCGTGTTCGGGCACTCGATTGATCTCCCAGAGGTCACGCGCAACGATAGCGCGTCGCTAACGGATATGGGAAAATTGTCGCGCCGATTCAAGGATGCGCTCGGACGCCCCGATTAACCCTTGACCGGACGCTCCATTCGTCTTTCGCTCCCCCCATGAACTGGTTCGTCGACATCAGATTCGGCAAAGATGCCAATGACGGCAAGACCCCCGGGTCCGCTTTCGCCAACCTGCAACGCGCCATGCTGATCGCGAAGCCCGGGGACACCATCTCTTTGGCGCCGGGGCTCTACGACCTCGACCTCGAGAAGCAGATCCGTGCTGCCAGGACTATGGGTCTTGTCATTGCTGTGACCGGCGGCCATTGAGACTGACATGGCGCGCTTCCGATAAGCATCACACGCT
Organism: Methyloceanibacter sp.; assembly: GCA_025449615.1. The sequence continues at coordinate 1,784 of JANWJA010000037.1, read as the reverse complement.
CATACCAAGCAGAGATTTTCTGAAACTGGTGGAGCCAGGCGGGATCGAACCGCCGACCTCGTGAATGCCATTCACGCGCTCTCCCAACTGAGCTATGGCCCCTTCAAGTGTCGGGTGGGGTATCAGGTGTCAGATTTCGGATGCCGAGAGTCAAGCATCTAGAGAATGGTACCGGCACGCTGAAAGCTCGACTAGCCTTCCTCCCCCTTGCCCGGGTTTACGATACTGGAAACGTCGCTGCCTTCATCGCCCTCGGGCTCTTCCAAAAACGCGTCTTCGTCGCCGGCCGCCGGCACCTCCACCTCGTCATCGCCGAGATCGACGATTTCCTCTTCCTCCGCGATCACGACGGCTTCATCGGCCTCATCGGCCTCTTCGAGACTCACGATCACCGGTGTGGCACGCAACGGCGCTACGGCCACCGGGACCGGCACCGGCTTGGCCTCTTGCACAACAGCACGCTCGCCGCCGCGCCGGCTCGGCGGTGGTGCGACTTGATAGACGGCTTGGCACGCAGGGCAAATGATCGGCGTCCGACTGAGATCGTAAAACCGCGCCCCACAGCTTGCGCAAACGCGTTTGGTGCCCTTAGCGGGTTTCGACATCAACGCTCCTCGCTCGCATGATGGCTATGGCTCCCCATTGCCACGCCCGATCCATGCTGTCAAAACCTATCGAAACCGCCCAGAGAGCCATATTCAAGACCCAATGAAGCAGAATTTGACCGCTTCTCATTCCGAGGGCCTCAAAGGCCATATCGAGGTCCCTGGCGACAAATCAATTTCGCATCGGGCCTTGATTCTGGGCGCGCTTGCCACCGGCAGAACGCGCATCACCGGGCTTCTGGAGGCCGCTGACGTGCTCGCCACCGGGAGGGCGATTGCCGCGTTGGGCGCCGAAATCCTCAAAGAAGACGGCGCTTATGTGGTTCAGGGCGAAGGCGTGGGCGGATTGCGAAAGCCCAATGCCCCTCTCGATTTCGGCAATTCCGGAACGGGCAGCCGCCTCATGCTCGGTGTTGTCGCAGGCAACGATGTGATCGCGGAATTCACCGGGGATGCGTCGCTCTGCCGCCGGCCCATGGGCCGCGTGCTAACGCCGTTGAAGAAGATGGGCCTCGCCATTGAAGGGGATGGCGAGCGCACCAATTTGCCGCTGCGGGTGCGCGGCACGCCAGACCTTATTCCCATCGAGTACGCATTGCCGGTGCCGTCCGCTCAGGTGAAATCGGCTGTCCTGCTCGCGGGCCTGCACGCGCCAGGACGCACAACTGTGATCGAGAAGCTGCCGACGCGCGATCACACCGAGCGCATGCTGCGCTTCTTCGGCGCGGAATTGAATGTCGAGGCGGGACCGGGCGGCGCGCTGAGCGTTTCGATTCTGGGCGACGCCGAGCTTCACGGCGCCGATCTGACCGTGCCGGGCGATCCGAGCTCTGCGGCATTTGCCATCGCCGCAGCGTTGATCTGTCCGCGCTCGGACATCGTCATCGAAGGCGTATTGATGAACCCGACCAGGACCGGATTCATCGAGACCTTGCGCGAGATGGGCGCCAATATCGAAATACTCGATCTGCGCGAAGAGGGCGGCGAGCCTGTCGGCGATCTTCGCGTCAAATCGAGCAAGCTTCGCGGCGTCACCGTGCCGCCGGAGCGTGCGCCGAGCATGATCGACGAATATCCAGTGCTCGCAATGGTCGCTTCTTTCGCTACTGGCGAGACGCATATGCAAGGTCTGGCGGAGCTGAAAGTGAAGGAGAGCGATCGCCTCGCGGCGACTGCCGC
>JANWJA010000036.1 GCA_025449615.1 Methyloceanibacter sp. | reverse complement strand
GCTCGGTTGCAGCCTTCGCGGCCTCATGCGAAGTGCCTGACTGCGTCGGCGGGTTCAGCTGCTGCTTGGACGAGGAGTCCAGTTGTTCCGCAGCAAGAGCCGGCGTGAGACCAAGCAGAAGCGCTGCCGTGGCCGTTGAGACGAGAAATCGGGTCATGACGACCTACTCTCTTTATCTTCGTACCAATACACATGGCTAGAGAATTTCCCCTGGCCATGGGAGATAAACTTTTTTAGGGGGAGATCGTTCCGTGGGGACATTGTTGTGTTTGCGCGCCCGCGTCGTTCCGGCGCGTGTGGGATCCAGCTGCCTTCGTGCAAGCGACGACGCTATCCTCAAACTCCCACCTCCCCCTCGCGGGGAGGTTGGCTCACGATCAGCGAGCCGGGTGGGGGCAATCGCGAAGCGATCATGTTCGGAAGCGGCCCACCCCACCCGTCCTAGCTTCGCTCGGACCCCCTCCCCGTCAAGGGGAGGGATGCAGCAAGTGTCGAGGCTACCGCTTCGCTGCTCGAGCGCGGAGATGCTTGCGGATCGGCTCCGAGGTGGTGGCGACCAGCTCGGCGGTGAGGTTGCGAAGCTCGTGCGAATGCGCCGTGAAGCTCTCGATCGTCTCGTGCCAATGCTTCATCTGCAGCTTCAGCGCCTGCATCGGGTTGGTGATTCCGGTGAGATCGCGCGCATGTTCGAGGCTCGAGTTCATCGCCTCTTGCGCCATGTCGAGCAGCTTGGCGTTGACGGCGGATGCGCCTTTTTGCGCGGCGCTCAACGATTGCTTGAAGGTCTCGGCGGCATCGTCGCTTTCGATCTTCGCCGTCGTCACCAGCGCGCGTGACGTTGGCGCAGGTTCCGGCGCCGGCTGCTTTATCGGCTCCGGCATCGGCTCCGGCGCGTAGATCACCTCCGCCTCGTGCTCGCTTGCTCTGGCGGCGCTGCTCAGCGAGACTTCCTTCTTCTCGACCTGCTTCTCGGCCGCCTTCAACGCGTCCCCGGCTTCGCGGAGATTGACCTTCTCTGCCTTTTCTTTGTGCGCCTTCTTCGATTTCCCTGACTTGCGTTCTGCCATTGCATTCCCCTTTTTTTCGCCGAAATCGACCAGCGGGGGGCTGATCGCGAAGACTCGGCTTGGCTCCAGAGTCAAAATTAATGCAAAGCCGGGGCCATATTTCGGCAGATGCGCTCAAGCAGCGAAGCGGTAGCGCAAATAACCATGCACTCGATGAGGTCGCTCGGGCTAAGCTCACACTCTTCAGTAACGCGCGAGCATGAGTCTTTGTTCGCTCACCAAAATCCTATGCAGTCGTAATAGGCGTTCCAATAGCGCGGGTCCGGCGTGTCGATCTCGATGGCTTGCTTCAGCAATGGCCTACATTTCGGCGGGCTATTGGTGAAGCCGAAAATATAGAAGTCGACGCTGCTCTCTTGACGCTGGTGTTTGCTCCGCATTTGCCCGGCCTCGGCGTGAGGCGCGAAGCAAAGAAGGGCGACGAAGAGAACGAGCAATCGTGGCGCAATCATCATCTTTTGGTCCGCCTATTTGTTTCCCGCCAGCACCGCAGCTGAAGGCTGCCTTTCATCTTGAGGAAGATCGGGATCGAACACTGCCCAGCTCGGCGCTGCGCTCGTCCAGATGGTGATGGCAGGCTTGCCTATCTCCGCATCGTCGAGCGTGCCGGCCCTGACAGCAAGAATATGCGGGCGTGCCTCCGATCCGGTGAACACCGGCGTCCCGCATTGCGGGCAGAACTGCCGGTGCATCTTGTTGCCGCTATCGGCGATACACTGATAATCGCGAAGCTCGCCCGTGACTTTGATCTTGTCAGAGGGGAAAGCGACATTGACCGTGCCGCTGCCGGCGCCGATCTTCTGGCAGAGCTTGCACCAGCACACCCGCGTGGTGATTGGCTCCGCCACGATTTCGTATCGCACCGCCCCACACAAGCATCCGCCGCTAATAGTCATGGTGCTCTCCAAACTCTCCCCGCCCACGGCGTCATCGCCGGGCTCGATCCGGCGATCCATTCCACTGGCGCTTCCGCACGCTGTGCGGTAACGGCGTGGATGCCCGGGTCAAGCCCGGGCATGACGCCTGAGAATAGGAAATTCTATCGCAACGAATTACATCCCCATCGCGGCGGCTTTATTAAGCAGCGCCTCGGCCTGGCGGATCGAAGCAATATCGATCAACCGCCCGTCGAGCGAGACCGCGCCCTTGCCTTCCTTCGCGGCCTGCTTCATCGCCTCGACGATGCGCTTCGCCTTGGTGACTTCAGCCTCTGACGGCGTAAACACTTGGTTGGCGAGCTCGACTTGGCTCGGATGGATCGCCCATTTACCCTCGAAGCCGAGCACCGCGGCACGCTTGGCAGCCGCCAGATAACCTTCGGGATCGGAGAAATCGCCGAACGGCCCGTCGATCGGGCGCAAGCCGTAAGCCCGGCAGGCGACCATCATGCGCGACAGCGCGTAGTGCCACGGGTCGTTCCAGTAGAACTCACGCGGCTTGTCGCCGTCTTTATCCGAAAGAATACCGTAATCCGGATGCGGCGCGCCGATGCCCATGGTCCGGGCCCGGGTCGAGGCGGCATAGTCGGCGACGCCGAAGCTCATCGCCTCGACGCGCTTCGAGCTCTGCGCGATCGCTTCCACATTGGCCATGCCGAGCGCGGTCTCGATCAGAAGCTCAAAGCCGATCTTCTTCTCGCGCTTCTTATATTGCTCGATCTGCGTCACCAGCATGTCGATGGCATAGACATCCTGCGGCACCCCGGTCTTGGGGATCAGGATCATGTCGAGGCGCGGGCAGTTCTCCACCACATCGACCACGTCGCGATAGGCATAATGCGTATCGAGACCGTTGATGCGGATCATCATCACCTTGCTGCCCCAATCGAGGTCATTGAGGCCCTGGATGATGTTCTTGCGCGCCTGCTCCTTGTCGTCCGGCGCGACTGCGTCTTCGAGATCGAGGAAGATGATGTCGGCGGCGCCCTTCGCGGCCTTCTCGAACAGCGACGGGTTCGACCCCGGCACGGCAAGCTCGGAACGGTGGAGGCGGGGTGTCGCCTGTTGGATCAACGTGAAACTCATCTCTCTTCCTTTCCCTCTCTAGACTTTCGTTTTCGATTTATCCGGTGGCGCCGAGACCGGCGGCAACGCAATTGATGGAGAGCAGCAGCGCCGGTTTGTAGCGTTCCTTGTCAGCCTCGCCCGCGCCTCTGAATAGCCGCAGCAGGTCGACCTGCTCGCGATTGACCTCATTGATGGTGGGAAGCCGCGTCGCCAACGCCGCGCGATGCTGCGGGAAGCGCTCGGCCAGCATTTTGCCGCCGCTCACTTTCAGCACCATTTCCTGGGTCAATTCAAGCTCGGTTTTGATCATGGCGAAGATCGTCTGCCGCAAAGCCTGGTCGCTGACAAGCCCGGCATAGGCCCCCGCAATGTCCAAATCGACCAAAGCCAAGGTTTTCTCGACTTCGTCGATGATCAGCCGGAACAGCCTGGAATCCTTGAACATTTTGGCCAGCAGGTCCTCCCCGGCGTCCCCCCGCACCGAAAGCAAGGTCTTCAGCGCCGTGCCGACCCCATACCAGCCGGTGATCAGATGCCGGTTCTGGGCCCAGGCGAACACCCAGGGGATGGCGCGGAGGTCTTTCAGTGATTTGGCCCCGAACCGCCTTGCCGGCCGCGACCCGATATTGAGCAGCGCGATCTCCTCGATCGGGCTCGCCTGCTGGAAATAGGAGACAAGCTCAGGCTTGGAGGCGAGCCCCAGATAGGCCGCCCGCGCCGCCCCCGACAGCGCCTCCATGGCGTCGTCGAACTCCCATTTCGGCTGTAGCGCCTCTTCGCCCTCGGATTTCAGCGCGTGCTCGAACACGCTCGCGGCGAGAAGCTCCATCTGATAACCGGCCGTGCCGCGATTGGCATATTTCGAGGACACCACCTCGCCCTGCTCGGTGACGCGGAAGCGGCCCCGGATTGAGCCCGCTGGCTGCGCCGCGATGGCGCGACCCGTGGGCGCCCCTCCGCGAGAGACCGAGCCGCCGCGGCCATGAAAGAACGAAATGGCCGTGCCGGCTTCGGCGCCGACTTTCGTCAGCTTGGCTTGCGCCTTGGCGAGTTCCCAATTCGACGTGACATAGCCGCCGTCTTTATTCGAGTCGGAATAGCCGATCATCACCTCTTGCACATTGCCTTGCCAGCGCGTGGAGCGCCGCACCAGCGGCACGTTCAATAGCTCGCGCATGATTTGCGGCGCGGCGCGCAGATCCTCTATGGTCTCGAACAGCGGCACGATCGGCAGCGGGCAGATCTCGGTGCCAGCGGCATCGAGAAACACACCGCCTTCTTTGGCGAGCAAATAGGCGCCGAGTATGTCGTCGACCGAACGCGTCATCGACAGAATGAAGGACCCGAACGCCTCGCGGTCGAGGCTTCGCCTGAGCTCGGCGACGGAGCGGAAAATATCCAACGTCTCTTGCGCCGTCGGCGGCAGGCTCGACATCGCGCGCGGACTATCGGCAGGACGCGCCAGTTCGCGCAACAGCCAGTTGCGCCATTCCGGCGTATTGGGCTCGGGCGGCGTATCCTCGCCGTGGCCTGCGGTCGCCCACCACAGCGCCTGCAATGCTTCGGTGGTGCGCGTGGTGTTCTCGCGGAGATCGAGCCTCACCGTGGAGAAGCGGAAGATCTGCGCGGCGATACGCACCGGCCGCACCAGATCGACGCCGAGCGAGCCGAGCCCAGCCTCGATCAGCGCGTCCTCCAGCAGCTGCAAATCGAAGATCAGCTCGTCGGCATTGGCGTAAGCCGGCCGGTCGATCCCGATCGCCGCGCTCTCCTGGCGCACGATGGCCCCTTCGAGTTTGCCTAGGACCAAAATGAGGAACTGCCGATAGGCCTCGCCGGGATTACGAAGCCTGATCGCCTCGCTTTGCCCGCTTGCCTCCAATTCCTGCTTAAGATGGGCGCGGAAGGACTCGGGCACCTTATTGGCCCGCTCGGACACCGACAGCGCCTTGAGCAGATCGATGACGCGAGCGCGGTACCGCGTGAGCGAAGCGAGCGCATTCTCCCGCAAGGTCCAGCGCGTGACGTCGGCAGTCACCCACGGATTGCCGTCGCGGTCGCCGCCGATCCACGAGCCGAATTGAAAGAAGGGCGGCACGTCAGGCTTGATGCCCGGATAATAGGCCGCGAGCTGCGCCTCCATTTCCATATGCATCTTCGGCGCCATCTCGAACAGCGCCTCTTCGAAGAAATGCAAGCCCCTGAGCACTTCGTGTTGCACGGTCGGCTTCTCTAGGTGCAGCTCCCCCGTCATCCAGACCAGCTCGATCTGGTCGCGGAGCTCGTCGAGCAGCGCCTGCCGCTCGCGTTCCGTCCAGCGCGGATTTTCCAGCTCGCGTAAGCGGAGATAGATCTTCCGGTATTTCTCCAGCACCGTGACGCGCTTCGACTCGGTCGGGTGCGCGGTGATCACCGGGCGAATGCGTAAGCTCGACAGCAGTTTCTCGATCTCGGCGGCGCCGACATTGTTCGCTTTTGCTTCCGCGAGCACATGCGCGAACGTGCCTTTGAGATTTTCGCGACCGCGCGTGTTCTCGATATTGCGCCGCCGCCGCATCGCAGCGTTCTGTTCCGCGATCGACAGCAACTGAAACCACAATCCTTGGGCTTGCAGCGCGCGGCTCATCAGCTCCGGCGTGAAGCTCAAGATATTGCCGCCGCCTTTGAGGATTGGCTCGATCTCCGGTTGATGCCGCCTGACCACGTCGAGCAAGAGCCCGAACAGAATATCAGCCGCCTCCCTGGCGGAGGTGCCCGTGATCAGCGCCGTCGGCGCAGCATGAAGTGCGCCGGCCGTTGCTCGTTGCCTGGATTCCTCATTCATGGGAAAGACTTAACACAAGTTCAGCCGCGAGGCATATTCCAGCGCGCTGGTCGAATGAGGGCGCAGTGCCAAAAAGAAAAACCCGGCCGAACGACCGGGCTTCTTAATCTGGATTTTCGCCTCCGCTAAGCCGAGGCGCGGCGCTCGCCCCTTGCCGAGAGCACGGCAGCCATCGTGGTGCCGAACTCGCTGGGATTGGGCGCGACTGCTAAGCCACAAGAGCGCATGATCTCGGCCTTCTCGGCCGCACTATCGCCGGCCGCCGAGATGATCGCGCCGGCATGGCCCATGCGGCGGCCCTTCGGCGCCGTGAGGCCTGCGACGAACCCGACCACCGGCTTCGACATGTTTTCTTTGATCCAGGCCGAAGCTTCCGCCTCTTGTGGGCCACCGATCTCGCCGATCATCAGAACCGCTTCGGTCTCCGGATCGTCCTCGAACAATTGCAGATGGTCGAGGAAAGAGCTGCCGTTGATCGGATCGCCGCCGATGCCGACGGAAGTCGAGATGCCGATGCCGAGCGCCTTCAATTGCGAAGCGGCCTCATAGCCGAGCGTGCCGGAGCGCGAAATCACGCCGACCGAGCCTTGCAGATAAATATGGCCGGGCATAATACCGAGCATCGACTTGCCGGGGCTGATGATGCCGGCGCAATTCGGCCCAACCAGCATCGGGCGATTGGCTTTCGGATAGCGCATCATGTAGCGCTTCACCCGCATCATGTCTTGTGCCGGAATGCCGTCGGTGATCGAGCAGATCAGCGCCACGCCCGCATCCGCAGCCTCCATGATGGCATCCGCGCAAAATGCTGGCGCCACGAAGGTGATGCTGGCTTGGGCGCCCGTCTGCTTCACCGCCTCCTTCACAGTGTTGAACACAGGCAATCCGGCATGGGTGGTGCCGCCTTTGCCCGGGGTCACGCCGCCGACAATGTTGGAGCCGTAGTCCATCATCTCTTTGGTGTGGAACTTGCCTTTGTCGCCGGTCATGCCTTGCACGATGATCGGCGTCTTTTCGTCAATCAGGATACTCATCGGTCGTCTCCTCTAGGCCTGTTTTATGCAGCGCTCTTCCACGCCGCCACGGCCTTGTCCGCCGCTTCCGCCAAAGTCTCGGCGGTGATCAGCTTCAATCCGCTCTCCGCCAGAATTTTCCGGCCCTCATCCACATTGGTGCCGGCAAGTCTCACGACCAGCGGCACCTTCACGTCCACGGTCTGGCAAGCTTGCACCACGCCCTTCGCCACCCAATCGCAACGATTGATGCCGGCGAAGATGTTGACCAGCACCGCCCGCACCTTGGCGTCGGACAACACCAACTTCAGCGCTGTGGCGATACGTTCCGGCGAAGCGCCGCCGCCCACGTCGAGGAAGTTCGCCGGATTGCCGCCGGCGTGCTTGATCATGTCCATGGTGGCCATGGCCAGGCCTGCGCCATTGACGATGCAGCCGATCTCGCCGTCGAGCCCGATATAATTGAGATTATGCTCGGCGGCTTGCGCCTCGCGGGGATCCTGCTGCGAGGGATCGTGCATGTCGGCGACGTGGTGACGGCGGAACAGCGCGTTGTCGTCGAACGACATCTTGGCGTCGAGCGCCAGCACCCGGTCGTCCTTGGTCACCACCAGCGGATTGATCTCGAGCATGGTCGCGTCGCAATCGCGGAACGCGCGATAGGCGTTCATGATTGTCGACACCGCACCTTGCACCTGCTTGATGCTGAGCCCAAGATTGAAGGCGAGCTCGCGTGCCTGGAAGGCCTGCAAACCCACGGCCGGCTCGACGATCACCTGCAGGATCATCTCGGGCTCTTTCTTCGCAATCTCCTCGATCTCCATGCCGCCACGCTGCGAGACGATCACCCGGATGCGCTCGGTTTTGCGGTCGAGCACGTAGCCCAGATAGAGCTCGCGATCGAACGGCTCGGCCACCTCGATATAGACGCGCTGCACGGGCTTGCCTTCAGGGCCGGTCTGAATCGTGACCAGACGTTTCCCGAGCAGATTCTGCGCGGCCTCGCGGACCTCGTGATAGGTCTTGCAGAGCTTGATGCCGCCGGCCTTGCCGCGAGCACCAGCATGGATCTGTGCCTTGACGGCCCAGTTCCAACCGCCGAGCTCGGTCGCGGCGTAGACCGCTTGGTCCGGCGAGAATGCCACCGCGCCTTTCGGCACCGGCACGCCGAACGTGCCCAGCAATTCCTTAGCTTGATACTCGTGAACGTCCACGTTCTTCCTCCCTAGTCCTCTTATCTCGCGGTCCTTGTTGGAGCGTTAGCTCACTTTTGCTTTCACGGTGGCGTAGGCCTTCTCGGTCACCCGCTCCGCGCTATCCATCAATTGACGAACCTCCTTCAGCTTGGCCTCGGCATAAGACCGATCATTGATCATTTTCGCGTTGGTGAAAACATTTAACGCGGCACTTCGCAGTGCAGCATAAGCAGCCAGCACGCCGACGCCGGCATCCGAAATCACCCCAAGGTTTCCCTTTTCGGCGGCAATCGCTGCAAGATCGATCACTTCGCGAGACGCATGGCAGCAGGCGAGCGGCACCTCGGTCGCGACTTTCAAGGCTTTTTGGATCGCCTCGGCGCGGTCCGCCTTCTGCTCGTCGGTCTCTTTCGGCATGCCGTAAGCGCCCATCACCGTGCCGAAAGCGCGGACGTCGTCCTCGATCATGCCGGTAAGTTTGACGCGGAGCGCCTCGGACTTGGCCAGCACCGCCCTCATATCGGCTTCGACATCGGCATATTTCTTTTTGCCGATGGTGAGATTGCATACCATGCTGACCAGAGCCGCGCCCTTGGCGCCCATGATCGCAGCGGCGCTGCCGCCTCCCGGCGTCGCATTCTGACTGGCGAGCTCCTCGAGAAATTTCTCGATCGAAGAATCTTTGATCTGCGCGCTCATGCCATTGCCTTCGCCAGCGCATAGATTTCCTCGGCATCGAACACGGCTTCGGCGCTTTCGAACAATTTGCCGATGCAGCCGCGATGCAGCTTCAATTTCAGCCCGCCGATGCCGAGCGCCCCGAAGCAGAGCTTGCCATGCCGCTCCTTGCCCTTGTCGGTCGCCTCGAGGCCTTCGATGCCGAGCGGCGGCTGCGCGTTCACGTCGGCCAGAAGCTCGATGTTGGGATTGTCCTTCCAGGCCGAGAGCGGCAGGAGCTGCACGCCGATGGCGCCGGCGGCGAAGATAATGTTGGTATTCTCGATGGCTGCGGCGCGAGAGGCATCGTCGAACGCGGCGACCCCCCTCACCTTGGCGCCGAACCTCGTCTCGATCGCCTTTGCGGCGACATCGGCTCGCTCTTTGGTGCGCGAGGTGATGGTCACTTCGGCACCCTCTTCGGCGAGGAACGCAGCCGCACGCATGCCGACCGGACCGGTGCCGGCGAGCACCACGGCCTTCTTGCCGGCTAGCGGTTTCGCCTTGGCGAGTAATGCCACGCCCGCCGCAGCGGTGGTGTTGGAGCCGTTCGAGTCGAGCATGATGGAGACGCGGAAGGGCCCGAAGAACTTCTTCTTGACCGCCTCGAGCAGAGCCTCGCCCTTACCCATGTCGCTGCCACCGACGAAGATGGCGGTGTTCTGCTTATCCTTGCCGCCACGGGTGAAGATCGTCCCGTCAACCAGCGCGCCGACATTGTCCGGCGTCACATTGGCATAGCCGGTGACGTTGTCGGCGCCGCCATCATAGCCGACGACAGTATCGAACACGCTCGCATAGGCATCGGTGTCGAACAGGAACAGCAGCTTTTTCATGACTTCAAATCTCCGTCGCTTACTCGACCACGTTCTGCGGCTTACCCGCGACGAAGGCCTCGATATTGTCGATCAGTTGGTCCGCCAGAATCTGCATCGCTTCTTTGCTCGCCCAGGCGACATGCGGCGTGACGATAAGATTGGGGATGGTCTTATCCAGGAGGATATTGCCGTCTTTCGGCGGCTCGACCGTGAGCACGTCGAAGCCTGCACCGGCGATGGTGCCGGCTTTCAGCGCTTTCGAAAGCGCCGCCTCATCGACCAGCCCGCCCCGCGCGGTGTTGATCAGGATCGCAGTCGGCTTCATCTTCTTGAGCTCTTTTTCGCCGATCATGTTCTTGGTCTCTGGCGTCAGCGGCACATGCAAGGTGATGATGTCGCTCTCTTTCAGAATCGTCTCGAAATCGGTGAGCCCCGCTTGCGGGAATACGTCGTAAGCGAGCACCTTCATGCCGAGCGCCTCGGCGCGCTTGCCGATCGACTTGCCGAGCGCGCCATAGCCGACGATGCCGAGCGTCGAGCCCGAGATGTCGCGGATCGGATGCGTCAAGAAGCAGAACTGGCTCGACTTGTTCCAGACGCCGTTCTGCACGTCGTTGACATAGGTCAGCAGATTGCGGCGGAGTGCGAAGATCAGCGCGATGACGTGCTCAGGCACGGTGTTGAAGGCATAGTTGCGGATATTGACCACGGTGATCCCGTGCTCTTTGCAATAGGCCTTGTCGACCACGTCGGTGCCGGTCGCTGCTACCGCGATCAATTTCAGCTTCGGCAGCTGCTTCAAGACGTCGGCCCGCATCGGCACCTTGTTGATGATGGCGATGGTCGCGTCCTTCAGCCGCGAGACGATCTCGTCCGGCGTCCAGGTCGACTCATACTCTTTATATGTATGGGGAAAGTTCGGCTTGCGGACATTCGCATCCACCGACTCCCGATCGAGAAAAACGATCGCGTGCTCCACTGAACCCATCCTCTACAAAAGCCGCGGACCAAACCCCGCGATAGACTTCCACCGACCACCGGCGCTCGAAAACGACCGCCGGCCGAACATCTCAACAACCCTGCAGCGTGATTGCCCCCAATCCGCTACTCGAGCGCGGACCTATTCGGCCGCGACTTTCTCCACTTTGGCTTTGGTGCTGGCGCGGAACTGCGCCTGCGCCGCACCAACGCCCGACCCGAGTTCGACATCAATGCCGACATCGTTCATCGCCATCTCGGCACCGGCGATGGCGCCGAGCAGCATCAGCTCGTTGAGATCGCCGAGATGGCCGATGCGGAACAATTTGCCGGCGACTTGAGAGAGCCCGGCGCCGAGCGCGAGATTGTATCTTTTGTAGGCACGATCGATCACGTCGGCGCCGTTGAAGCCTACCGGCACCATGATCGCGGTGACGGTGTCCGAATACCATTTCGGCTCTTTAGCGCAAGTCGTGAGGCCCCAGGCCTTCACCGCGGCGCGCGCGCCTTCCGCTAAATGATGGTGCCTGGCGATGACGTTCTCGAGTCCTTCTTCGTCCAAGATGAGAAGCGCCTCGCGCAAGCCGTAAAGCAGCGGCAGCGACGGCGTGTAGGGAAAGTACCCGGTCGCGTTCGCTTTGATCTGGTCGCCGAGATCGAAATAGGCCTTGCGGCAGGCAGCACCCGCCATCTTTCCGCGCGCCTTCTCACTGATGCAGACAATGCCAAGGCCGGCCGGGAGCATCAGGCCCTTTTGCGAGCCGGTGATGGCGAGATCGACGCCCCAATCGTCAAAACGAAAATCGATGCTGCCGATCGAGCTCACGCCGTCGACAAAAAGCAGAGCGGGGTGCTTGGCTTCATCCATGGCGCGGCGGACCGCGGCAATGTCGGAGGTGACGCCGGTCGCCGTCTCGTTATGCACGATGAGGACGGCCTTGATCTCGTGGTTCTTGTCGGCGCGAAGCGCCTGTTCAATCTTCTCAGAATGGGCGCCGGTGCCCCATTCTTCGTCCTGGTTGATGACCTCAAGGCCATGGCGGCGGGCGAGTTCGCTCCAGAGATGGCTGAACTGGCCGAAGCGCGGCGCCAAGACTTTGTCGCCCGGCGACAGCGAGTTGGTGAGCGCGGCTTCCCAGGCGCCGGTCCCACTCGACGGGAAGATGACGACCTGGCCGGTTCTCGTCTTTAAAATCTTCTTCAAGCCCTCATAGAGGGGCATGGTCAGCTTGGGAAAATCTGAGGAGCGGTGATCCTCCATGGCGACATGCATCGCCCGCAAGACGCGGTCGGGCACATTGGTCGGCCCCGGCACAAATAGAAAATTGCGGCCAGTTCTTCTGGTCCCAAGCATCCCATCAATCTCCCTAGACTAAGGCGGCCTTGAGCTTATTCTTTAGGCTCTAAGCTCGTTCGCGCGGCACTGTGGTAGCGTCCGCGTGTAAAACTGGCAACCCCTTTGAAGCGCTATCGCCTCGATTTGGTTAGTCTTTCGGGCGATTTGCGATGCTGATCGACCTCAGCGTTTGCGGCCCCTAGAACAGACCGCTGATGCGGCCGTCGGCCGCAAGCTCGATATTATTGGCTGCCGGAACCTTGGGCAGACCGGGCATGGTCATGATGTCCCCGCAGATCACCACGATAAACTCGGCACCTGCCGAGAGCCTCACCTCGCGGATCGGGATGGTGAAGCCCGTGGGCGCTCCCTTGGCGTCCGGGTTGGTCGAAAAACTGTACTGAGTCTTAGCCACGCAGATCGGGAACTTGCCGAACCCTTCTTTTTCCAGCTCGGCCAGCCGATCCTTCACGCTCTTGTCGGCGGTGATGTCGGAGGCGCCGTAGATCTCCTGGGCGATCGTCTTCACCTTGTCCCAAAGCTTCATGTCGTCCGGATAGAGCGGCTTGAACTTGGACGGCGTCTTCTCGATGGTCTCGACCACGGTGCGCGCGAGATCGGTGGCACCCTCGCCGCCCGCAGCCCAATGATCGGCCAGCACGCATTTGACGCCGAGGCCTGCGCAAAGTTTGTTGAGCAGCTCGACCTCGGCGGCCGTGTCGGTGCTGAAGCGGTTGATCGAGACGATCACCGGCACGCCATAGCGCTGCAGATTCTCCACATGCTTCTTCAGATTGGCGAAGCCCTTCTCCAGCGCCCCGACATTCTCCGCCTTCAGCGCGTCCTTGGCGACGCCGCCATGCATCTTGAGCGCGCGGATCGTTGCCACTAGCACCACGCAATCGGGCGTGAGGCCTGCCTTGCGGCACTTGATGTCGAAGAATTTCTCCGCGCCGAGATCGGCGCCGAAGCCGGCCTCGGTCACCACATAGTCGCCGAGTTTCAGCGCGGCCTTGGTGGCGATCACCGAATTGCAGCCATGCGCGATATTGGCGAACGGTCCGCCATGAATAAAGGCCGGATTGTTCTCCAGCGTCTGCACCAGATTTGGCGCGAGCGCGTCTTTCAGCAGCGCCGCCATCGAGCCCGCAGCTTTCAGATCTTTCGCCGTCACCGGCTTCTTGTCGCGCGTCTGCCCGACTTGAATTTGGCCCAAACGGCGCTGCAGATCCGCAAGATCGCTAGCGAGGCAGAAGATCGCCATGACTTCGGAGGCCACCGTGATGTCAAAGCCGGCTTCGCGCGGATAGCCGTTGGCAGCACCACCAAGCGAAGTGACGATTTCGCGCAAGGCCCGGTCGTTCATATCGACCGCGCGCCGCCAGGTAATGCGTCGCGTATCAATGTCGAGGGCGTTGCCCCAATAGACGTGATTGTCGATCAAGGCCGCGAGCAGGTTGTTGGCGGCACCGATCGCATGAAAATCGCCGGTGAAATGGAGATTGATGTCCTCCATCGGCACCACTTGCGCGTAACCGCCGCCGGCAGCCCCGCCCTTCACCCCGAAGCAAGGTCCGAGCGAAGGTTCTCTGATGCAGATCACGGCCTTCTTGCCGATGGCGTTCAGCGCATCGCCAAGCCCGACCGTGGTCGTGGTCTTGCCCTCGCCGGCAGGCGTCGGCGTGATCGCCGTCACCAGGATCAGCTTGCCATCGGGCTTCTTCTTCAGCGTGTCGATGTAATCGAGCGAGATTTTCGCCTTATAATGCCCGTAAGGCAGCACGTATTCTTGCGGAATCCCGAGCCTTTCCTTGGCAATCTCGATCACCGGCCGCATCTTGGCGGCCTGGCTGATCTCGATGTCGGATTTCGGCTTTTTGTGCTGCTCTTCGGATTTGGCTGACATAACGACAGACGCCCCTAGGCCTTGCCCAGCGAAAGAGCCGCAACCTAATTCATTCGCTTGCCTTGTTGCAATCGTCTGTGCGAGGGGAAGCCCTCTTTGAAGGAGAGCCCGGAATGAAGCCAAGAGAGCTGCTCGAAGCCATGTTCAGGGCCGCAGTCGAGGCCGCTCTCCCCTCGCTCTGCGTTCCGGCGAACCTGCCCCCCCGCCCCAAGGGCCGCACCATTATTATTGGCGCCGGCAAGGCCTCGGGCGCCATGGCCAAGGCGGTCGAGGATTCCTGGGACGGCCCGCTCGAAGGCCTGGTCGTCACCCGCTACGGCTATCGCGTTCCCACGACCCGGCTCGAAGTGGTCGAGGCCGCTCACCCGGTGCCGGATGCCGCCGGCCGCGAGGCGGCGAAGCGCATCTTCGACCTGGTGCAAGGCCTCACCAAGGATGATCTCGTGCTCTGCCTGATCTCCGGTGGCGGCTCGGCGCTACTCGCTCTTCCCCCCGAAGGTCTCACCCTCGAGGACAAGCAGGCGGTGAACAAGGCGCTGCTCAAGAGCGGCGCCACCATCTCCGAGATGAACACGGTGCGGAAGCATCTCTCCGCGATCAAGGGCGGCAGGCTGGCCGCGGCCGCCTCTCCGGCGAAAGTTGTGGCGCTGATGATCTCCGACGTTCCCGGCGACGATCCCTCGATCATCGCCTCTGGTCCAACCGTGGTCGATCCCTCCACCAATGCGGACGCGCTCGGCATCATCGAGAAATATTCGATCGAAATTCCGAAGGCCGTGCGCGAGCGTTTGCGCAATGCGGACGAAACGCCGAAGCCCGGCGATTACCGTCTCGCCTTCGTGGAAAATATCATGATCGCGACGCCGCAAGCCTCGCTCGATGCCGCGGCGGAAGTTGCGCGCCGCGCCGGTGTTACGCCGGTCATCCTCGGTGACTCGATTGAAGGCGAATCCCGCGACGTGGCGCTGGTTCATGCCGGCATCGCGCGGCAATGCGCCATGCGCGGCCAACCGGAAGCGCCGCCATGCGTGCTGATCTCCGGCGGCGAGACCACCATCACGCTGAAGGGCAAAGGCAAAGGCGGCCGCAACACCGAATTCCTGCTCGCGCTCGCCATCGCGCTGAATGGCATGGAGGGAATCTACGCGGTCGCCGGCGACACCGACGGCGTCGACGGCAGCGAAGACAATGCCGGCGCCCTCATCGACCCGACCACGATGGCACGCGCGGCTAAGGCCGGCATCAACGCCAAGGCGATGCTCGCCGACAACGATCCGTGGAATTTCTTCAATAAGATCGGTGACCTCTTGGTGACCGGCCCCACCCTCACCAACGTCAACGACTTCCGCGCCGTGCTGATCGAGAAATTGACCTGACCCCATCGGCAACAGGTCCCGCCAAAAATGCCGCCCTCGCAACACCCTGCAACACCAAGCAGACGCTGCAGATTCTGCTACCCAATCGCAGTGCAATTTGGTTAATTTCGCAGTTGCGAATTGGGGGCAGCGCGTTACTCTTGCACTGGTTCGGGCTGCTTTCCGTCTTGCCACGGAACGGTCGAATTTGCACGGCCTATGGGAACGGGCATGTGCCGGGCGCGGCATCTACTTAACTTGAGGGAGCAGACTGAATGCTGAGACGATCTTGCCTCGGCTTTTTGCT
>JANWJA010000035.1 GCA_025449615.1 Methyloceanibacter sp. | reverse complement strand
TCGAGACTCCCGCGCGGGCGGAAAGTGAATCTCTGTCAATAACTTGGCTTAGGCTTGTTACGACGGATCGGGCGCGGCGGCCCTTCATCGCTCAGATCGGAGTCCATTTCGAGGATCGCCGCCTCAAGCTCGGCGACGCGCGCTTTCAGGCTCTCGTTCTCCTCCCGCGCCTTCTGCGCCATCGCCTTCACCGCCTCGAATTCCTCCCGCTGCACGATATCGAGGTCGCGCAGGATGCGCTCGGCCTGCGCCCGGACGATGGTTTCGACCTCCTTGCGGACGCCGTCGGCCGCGCCGGCCGCATCGGTGATCAATTTGCCGATCTCGTCGAAGAACCGGCCGGTCGTCTGTGTCATGGAGTACCGCCTAACTTGAACCTCGGCCCGAACTATGGGGCCCCCGGCCAGCTCATTCAAGCGGCCCAACCGGCGGCCGGGCGCCGCCTTGACAGGAACGCTTTGCCTGGTCAAGGGTTGCCCACCTTCCCGAAAAGCGCAAAGCCTCAATGGACCTCTTCGTCATCCCCTACCCGGTCATCGATCCCGTGGCGATCGAGCTCGGCCCTGTCGCCATCCGCTGGTATGGGCTGGCCTATATGGCCGGTATCCTGCTCGGCTGGCTCTATGGGCGATACCTTGTCTCGCGCCCCGCGCTCTGGGGCGGCAAGTCGCCGATGACGGTTCCGCAAGCCGACGACTTTTTGCTCTGGATCACGCTCGGCATCGTGGTCGGCGGCAGGTTGGGCTTCGTGTTGTTCTACGAGCCAAGCTATTTCTGGGCAAACCCGATCGAGATCCCCGCGGTGTGGAATGGCGGTATGTCGTTCCACGGCGGATTGCTCGGCGTGGTGACCGCCGTCTACTTCTTCTCTCGTGCCAAGGGCATCAACCCGCTCTCGCTGGGTGACATCGCGTCTGCCGCCACGCCCTTCGGACTGTTTTTCGGGCGCCTCGCCAATTTCATCAATGCCGAAGTGGTCGGACGCGTGAGCGACGTTCCCTGGGCCATGGTGTTCCCGGGCGCCGGCGACGCACCGCGCCATCCGAGCCAGCTCTATGAAGCGGCGCTGGAAGGCATCGTGCTGTTTCTCATTCTTCGCATCGCCACGCATAAATATCTGGCGCTGACGCGGCCGGGCACCGTGTTCGGTCTCTTTCTCATTTTCTATGGCCTGTTCCGCAGCATCACCGAGTTCGCGCGTGAGCCCCATCCAGGACATCCTCTCGATATCGGCATCCTCACCCCTGGCATCGCCTATTCCATTCCGATGATCCTAATCGGCGCCTGGCTGGTTTGGCGCGCGCGCCAAAAGCCGGGTCTGGCCGCGTGATGCTGGCGAAAGACACAATCTCGCTCGCCGAGCAACTGCGGCGGCGCATCGCCTCCGAAGGTCCGATCTCCGTCCACGACTTTATGGAAACTTGTCTTGCCGATCCTATGTCGGGCTATTACATCGCGCGCCAGCCAATCGGAAGCACAGGTGACTTCATCACAGCGCCCGAGATCAGTCAGATCTTCGGCGAGCTGCTCGGCCTCTGGGCCGGATGCGTCTGGCAGTCGATGAGCGAGCCGGATGCGATTACCCTCGCCGAGCTCGGTCCCGGGCGCGGCACGCTGATGGCTGACGCGCTTCGCGCCATCAAGAGCGTGCCGCGATTGCACAAGCACATCTCCATCGCCCTGATCGAGACCAGCCCCGTGTTGCGCGAGGCTCAGGCCGATGCGTTGGGTAACTTTGATGTGGCTTGGTTCGATTCAATCGAAGAGGTGCCGGACGCGCCGCTCATTCTCCTTGCCAACGAATTTCTCGATGCACTGCCCATTCACCAATATGTCCGCCGCGCCGACGGCTGGCACGAGCGATGTGTTGGGAGAGCTCACGACGCCCTCGCCTATGTCGAGCGCGGCGAGGCAACCGAGCTCGATCTAGCCTCAGAGCTTCCCCCTGCAGAACCCGGCGCCATCTTCGAGACGCGGCCGGCAGTTACGAGACTGATCGCTGCGCTCGCCGCGCGAACCAAACCTGTCGCCGCCCTCTTCATCGATTACGGTCACGCGCGTTCAGGCTTCGGCGACACGCTACAGGCCGTGCGTGGTCATCAATTCGCGAATCCGCTCGAGGCTCCGGGTGAGGCCGATCTCTCCGCCCATGTCGACTTTGCCGATCTCACGCGACAGGCGGGAGTGGCCGGTCTGAGATCTTTCGGCCCGATGTCGCAAGGCCAATTCCTCTTCAAGCTCGGCCTCGAAGCCCGCCGCGATGCTCTGTTGCAGCATGCAAATTTCGACCAGCGCCAAGCGATTATCACCGGCACGGACCGCCTCATAGATCCAAGGGTCATGGGCGAGCTGTTCACAGTGCTCGCGCTCACTAGCGAGACTGTCCCGCCACCACCACCTTTCCTCGAAGCGAACTGACGATTATCTTGTCCCAACATGGTCACGCTAGATAAGACCAAGTTTTGTTCGACGGCTCTTCAGAGCCAAGACGGTGTCCGTCACGGATTCTTCACCCGCCAAGGCGGAGTCTCGACCGGCCTCTATAGCTCGCTCAATTGCGGCCTCGGATCGAAGGACGATCCTGAGAGCGTCGCCGAGAACCGCGCTCGCGTCGCCGAGATGTTGGGAACGGGACCCGATCGATTGCTGACTCTGTTCCAAGTTCATAGCGCCAAGGCCGTCGTCGCCAAGAAGCCTTGGATTGCAGACGGAGCGCCGGAGGCCGACGCCGCCGTCACCAACGTGCCCGGGCTCGCGATCGGGGTGCTCACCGCCGATTGCGCGCCCGTTCTATTCTGCGATGCAGAAGCGCGCGTGATCGGCGCGGCCCCTGCAGGCTGGCGCGGTGCGCTCTCCGGCATCGTCGAGTCCACGGTCGAGGCCATGGTCGGTCTCGGCGCGCGGCCCGGTCGCATCGCCGCGACAATCGGTCCCGCGATCTCGCAGAAGGCCTATGAGGTCGGAACCGACTATGTCGAGAGCTTCCGTGCGGAGGACAAAGAGGCCGGCCCCTTCTTTGCCAACGACCCAGATTCCGGCGAGCCACATTTCGATTTGACCGGTTATGTCGCAGAACGGCTGGCCAAAGCGGGCGTCAGCGCCATCACCGACCTCGAACTTTGCACCTATTGCGACGAAACAAGGCTGTTTTCCTACCGGCGGTCTCAACATCACGGCGAGCCGGATTATGGCCGCCAAATTTCCGCCATCCTGCTCACCTGATCCTTCTTCACCATAAGCTGTGGCACCGTGGCGGCGGGGTGTGCTTAAACTGGACGCAAACCCGGCGGGGCAGGTAAGCTCTTGTTTGGGAGAGGGTTGTGAGCCCCATCGCGGGGGCCTGATAAACCCGCGAGGGCTGCTTTGCGGCCAACAGAGGGAGTATTTTGTTGGGCGCGAATTTATGTCGCTTGCGCGGCCGGCTTCAATTTATCGCGGCCAGGGCATTGGCCATCATGGCGGCGGGGTGTCTCTGCGCCTGTGGCGGCGGCAGCATCTCGACCAGCAGCTTCCTCAATTCCAGTATTTTCTCAAGCTCGACCACCATGGTAATCGCGCCGATCATCGGGCCTCCGCCCAATGTGGCCGCCGAGCTCAGCACGGCCCTCGTCGCCGCGGGCAAGGAGCGAAGCCTCACTCTGGTGACGAGCGGCAGCGGCGACTACACCATGCGCGGCTACCTGGCCGCGTCCCCCGACAAGAAAGGGGCTCGGGTCTCCTATATTTGGGACATCACCGACGCCAAGGGCGGCCGCGTCGCCCGCTTCTCCGGCGAGGAGGCCATCGCGTCACGCCCGACGAGCGATCCGTGGAGCGGTGTCGACAGCGCGGCGCTGCGCAGCATCGCAGGCAAATCGACCTCGCAGATCGCAGCCGGCATGCCGAAGCGCGGCGTCTTGTCGGGCGGCTCCTCAACCTCCTCCTCCCCTGCTCCCAGCGCCGCTAGCACGCCGGCGGCAACGCCGGCCCCCGCGGCGCCGGTGGCGAAAGGCCCTGTCATGGCCCAGGTCCCTTATGTGACTGGCGCACCTGGCGACGGCCGCTCCTCACTGACCGCAGCCATTAAGAAGAAACTCTATGCCGGCGGCGTGAAGCTCGCGGGCGGCAGCGAGAGTGCCGGCCGCAACGTCTATACGGTTAAAGGCACGGTTTCGGTGACCGACGCAGGCGGCGGCAAGGACACCATCAAGATCGACTGGCAGGTGCTGGACCCGAACGGCAGGTCCCTCGGCAACGTAACCCAGCAGAATGTCATCCCCAAAGGCTCGCTCAGCGGTCCGTGGGGGGCCATCGCCGATGCCGCCGCGGGCGCCGCCGCCAATGGCATTATTAAGCTTCTGCCCAAGACTTGATCGACTGCTCCCTGCGACATCCACAGCCGACGTGACAGCCTCGGTTTACAGAGCGCCACTCGCCTTGTTACAAGCGGCCTCGCCATGCGCGTCAGGCCAGACGCCAGGGCCGGTCATCGAGGAGCGGTGCCATGAAATTGGTTGCAGGCAACAGCAACCGCCCTCTCGCCGAGGCGATCGCCGCTTATCTTAATCTCCCGCTCTCCAAATGCATCGTGCGCCGCTTCGCCGATATGGAGATCTTTGTCGAGGTGCAGGAGAACGTCCGCGGCGAGGACGTGTTCGTCATCCAATCGACGTCGGCGCCCGCCAACGACCATTTGATGGAACTGCTGATCATCATCGATGCGTTGAAGCGCGCCTCCGCCAGACGCATCACCGCCGTACTTCCCTATTTCGGCTATGCGCGCCAGGACCGGAAACCCGGACCGCGCACCCCGATCTCGGCCAAGCTGGTCGCGAACATGATCGTGCGCGCCGGCGCCGACCGCGTGCTCACCCTCGACCTGCACGCGCTGCAGATTCAAGGCTTCTTCGACATTCCGACTGACAATCTGTTCGCGGCGCCGGTGATGGTGAACGACATCAAGCAGGTGTTCGACAAAAACAATCTCATGGTGGTCTCGCCTGACGTGGGCGGCGTGGTCCGCGCCCGCGGCCTTGCCAAACGCATCGACGCACCGCTCGCCATCGTCGACAAGCGCCGTGAGCGTCCTGGCGATTCCGAAGTGATGAACGTGATCGGCGACGTCGCGGGCCGCACTTGCGTGATGGTCGATGACATCGTCGATTCTGGCGGCACGCTGGTGAACGCCGCCGAGGCCTTGCTGAAACACGGCGCCAAGCTCGTCACCGCCTATATCAGCCATGGCGTGCTGTCCGGCGGCGCCGCCGCGCGCATCACCAGCTCGCAGCTGAAAGAGCTCGTCATCACCGACTCCATCCTGCCAAGCGAGTCGGTGGTAAAGGCAAAGAACATTCGCGTCTTGCCGATCGCGCCGCTGCTCGGCGAGGCCATCGCCCGCACCGCCGAAGAGAAGTCGGTCTCCAGCCTGTTCTACTAATCGCGCTCAAGCAGCGACGATACTCAGTGCCCTTCATATTTGAAGGAAACTTTGAGCTTGGTCCGGTAGGCCTCGACTTTGCCGTCGGTAATGACCAGGTCCTGCTCGACAACCTCGGCCACGCGCAGCTCGCGCAAATGTTCCCCCGTGGTTTCCACCGCCATCTTAGCGGCTTCTTCCCAAGATTTCGTGCTGGTGCCAATCACTTCGATCACTTTGTAGACGCTCTGCGGCATGGTGTTCTCCTGTCACGCTTCAGCCTTTGATCCTACGCCGAATAGACAGTGTTGTCTGGACTGAGCGGGCCATGTGAGCGCAGCTGGTCGCGTCATCGTTGCCGCGTCGCCGATGCCTGTCCGTTCAGCGATCTGGCACGGCATATAGGCCCCATTGTCAGGAGCCCCTCCCAAGGTTATAAGCCCTTCAAAATCAGCCGCAGGCGATTTTAAGGTCGTGCGGCATGGGTTGGGGCCCGTTCGCGGCCCTTATGTTTTTCTAGGCTTTGGAGGCTGATATGGCTGAGGCGTTGGAACTGAAGGCATGGGCGCGGCCGCGCTCCGGCAAAGGCGGCGCTCGCTCGGTGCGCCGCGAGGGGCGCATTCCCGGTATTCTTTATGGCGGCGGCGAAGACCCCGTCCAGCTTGCCGTGGACGACAAGGCCATCCGGCTGCAGCTGCTGACCGGCCATTTCCAGAGCACGATTTTTACACTCGACGTCGAGGGCAAGAAGACCCGCGTGATTCCCCGCGGCGTCCAGCTCGACCCCGTCCGCGACTTTCCCATCCATGTCGATTTCATGCGCGTCGCCAAGGATGCGCTCGTCACCGTCGCGGTGCCGGTGCATTTCCTCAATGAAGCCGCATCTCCTGGCATCAAGCGCGGCGGCATCTTGAACGTCGTCCGCCACGAGATCGAAGTGCGCTGCCCGGCCGACGCCATTCCCAACCATTTCGATGTCGACCTGACCGGTCTGGAGATTGGCGACTCCGTGCATATCTCGGCGATGAAGCTGCCGGAAGGCGTGAAGCCCACCATCACCGAGCGCAATTTCACCGTTGCCACCATCGTCGGCCGAGCTGCAGAGGAAGAGGTCAAGCCCGTGGCTGCTGCTATTGTGCCGGAAGCTGGCGCTGAGGCTGCTTCTGCCGAGGGCGCCGAGGGCGCCGCGAAGAAGGACGAGCCGAAGAAGGACGACAAGAAGAAGGACGAGAAGAAGAAATAGTCCTCTTCTGGGGGGACTCTCCCCCGCCTTCACTAGGGTGACTCATGAAGCTGTTCGTCGGCCTCGGCAATCCGG
Organism: Methyloceanibacter sp.; assembly: GCA_025449615.1. Next base: position 10,223 of record JANWJA010000035.1, on the reverse strand, counting down.
GGGCGCAATATGCGCTCAACCGGCACAATGTCGGCTTCATGGCGCTCGACTCGATCGCCGCGATGCACGACTTTCCCACCTGGCGCAAACGATTCCAGGGCTGGTGTTGCGAAGGCAAGCTCGGCGGCGAAAAAGTCGTCCTGCTGAAGCCCGGAACTTTCATGAACGAGTCTGGGCAGTCCGCACAGGAAGCCGTGCGCTTCTACAAGCTTGAGCTCGATGACGTCATTGTGTTCCACGACGAGCTCGACCTCGCCCCCGGCAAGGTGCGGGTGAAGATCGGCGGCGGCGTCGCTGGGCATAATGGTTTGAAATCCATGTCCTCCCACCTCGGCAATGACTATGTCCGCGTCCGCCTCGGCATCGGCCATCCGGGGCGGAAGGATCAGGTCGTGCATTACGTGCTGCAGAATTTCCCGAAAGCCGATCATGCCTGGCTCGAGCCGTTGCTCGGCGCCATCGCCAGCGAAGCGCCTTTTCTGGCCAAAGCCGAGAACGACAAATTCCAGTCTCGCATTGCCTACACGATGCAGTCCGAGGACGAGCCCGAAGCGGAAGCCAAACAGAAGCCCGCACCGAAATCCGCCAAGGCCAAGAGCGCAGAGCCCAAGCCCCAAGAAGGCGCGCTGGCCGGCATGCTCCGCCGCTGGCTGGGATCGTCGTAATGGGCTTCAAATGCGGCATTGTCGGACTGCCGAATGTCGGCAAGTCCACCCTGTTCAACGCGCTGACGCAGACCGCTGCCGCAGCCGCGGCCAATTACCCCTTCTGCACTATCGAACCCAATGTCGGCGACGTGCCGGTGCCTGACGAGCGCCTCGACAAACTCGCGGCAATCGCCAAATCCGCGCAAGTTCTCCCGACGCGCCTCACCTTCGTCGATATTGCCGGCCTGGTACGCGGCGCCTCCAAGGGCGAAGGTCTCGGCAATCAGTTCCTCGCCGTGATCCGCGAGGTCGACGCCGTGGCCTATGTCGTCCGCTGCTTCGAGGACGACGATATTATTCATGTCGAAGGCAAGATCGACCCGATCTCCGACGCCGACACGGTCGAGACCGAACTGATGCTCGCAGACCTCGACAGTCTGGAGCGCCGCCTGCCGCAACTGGAAAAGAAAATCCGTGCGCAGGACAAAGAAGCGAAGAAGGCGCAAGAGCTGATCGAGCGCATTCTCCCGCTGCTGCGCGAAGGCAAGCCGGCGCGGCTGACGCAAATCTCGGAAGACGAGGAAGCGGCTTTCAAGGGGCTCCAGCTCCTCACCGCGAAGCCCGTGCTCTATGTCTGCAATGTCGATGAGGCCTCGGCCGCGACCGGCAACGCCTTCTCGGCGAAGGTCGCGGAGCGTGCGAAAGCCGAAGGCGCTGGCTGCGTCGTCATCTCCGCCAAGATCGAGAGTGAGCTGGCCGAACTGCCGCAAGACGAGCGCGCCGCCTATCTCGCCGATCTTGGCTTGCAGGAGCCAGGCCTCAACCGGCTCATCCAAGAAGGCTACAAGCTGCTCGGCCTCATCACCTATTTCACCGCAGGGCCGAAGGAAGCGCGCGCCTGGACCGTGACGCGCGGCACCCGCGCGCCGCAAGCCGCCGGCGTCATCCACACCGATTTCGAGAAGGGCTTCATTCGCGCCGAGACCATCACCTATGACGACTATGTTTCGCTGAACGGCGAGGCCGGTGCGCGCGACGCCGGCAAGCTCCGGCTCGAAGGCAAGGAGTATGTGGTGAAGGACGGCGACGTGCTGCATTTCCGATTTGCGAATTGATATGGCTACAGGCCGGGAACCAAGCGGGCGCTGAGTCGTTCTTCAACCAGTACGGGCTCTGCGCGTTGGTCCCTGGCGACCCCCCGTTCAGCCAACCGAGCCCGACTGTATTGGGAGAAGCCCCGGTCACACTCCCCTGCGACCGGAGTTTCTTCTTGTCCTGAAGGGTTCTGCTCAAAGCGACGCCGGTAAGCTCAAGTTGGAAGGCGCGGACTATGTGGCGAAAGACGGAGCCCGTGCTGCATTTCAGGTTTGCGAAATGAAAGGGCACTTATGTGCCGCTTTGGGAGCGGTCCGAAATCCCCTAATATTGGCAAAGTGGTTGCGGCGCACCAGAATTGACCCCAATAAAGGGGGCGCCGTTGGCTTTGCAAACTGCGATCGTGTTCTTGCCATGAGAGAAAAGTTCGTCACCGAAGAGATCGAGATCACGTTTTCGGAAGGCGTCGATCAGGCATCGCGCCACTCGGCTTCGACATCGGCGGCGTGACTCCCATCGACACATAGACATTCATCAGCCGCTCGACGCCGCCATCCGCGGGCTTGATCCATTCCTCCGGGACATAGATCAGCGCGCCGCCGATCGGCACCGGGGCGGAGGGAACCAGCACGCCGAGATAGCGATGCTCGCCGACGACGACGGGCTCCGCATTCGGCATCAGCGCCAACACCGCGGCACTTCCCTCGCCGCCGAAGAAGCACCACACCGGGCTCATCGATTTCAGATCGTCCTCGCCTCCGGTACGATCGACGATGGCGACGAAGCGCTTGGAGAGATCGTAGACATTGGAGACCAGCGGGATTCGCCGCATCAGCCAATCGAGCCCTCCCTGGATCCAAGGCCTGAGGCGCGACTCGACCAAAATCCCGAGCAGGAAGATACCGCCAATGATCATGAGCAGACCGAGGAAATAGGCCCCGGTCGGCGACGAGAGGACATTGAGCCCAAGCGCCGAGATCAGCCGGCCAAGTAAACTGCCGGGCCCGGCATAGGAGCTGAGGAACGTGGCGATCCAGGCGATCACCACCACCGTGACGAAGATCGGCAGCAGCACGAACAGACCAGCAAGGAAGATGCCGATGATGCGCGCCAAATTTCATCCTCCAATCCGTGTCTGCAAACTGCGAGTTTCACCGTGACAACGCGGCACGTCAACAGGCTTCGGCGAGAATTGACCCTAGCTATTTTGGCGTCTTCGCCGCGGCCTCGTTGATGCGGCCGTAAAATTCCGCGGCGTGCTCAAGAAAGCCGCGCCAGTCCGTGGTGGTCAGGTCGATCGACTTGCCACAGCTCGGACAGGCGAACACGTCATTGTCGACGGCGTCCCTGAGAAGCTGGAGGCTCGCCTTGCCGCAGCTGGGGCAAGGAATTTCAAGTCTGACGAACCCGAGAGATTTGACACCCTGCAACTAAGTTCTCGCCTTCACGCGCTTCGGTCGGCCGCCCGGAAGCGACAATGCCCTCCCAAACCCCTGTTAGGCAAGGGTTTCCGCTCGCGGCCAAGAGGCGACTTTCTCGGGAAATCTATAGAGTTGGGGCTAGCTGGCGCGCCTCAGCCCGGCGGCTTCGGTTGTGCCGACCTGCCGCAGAAAATCCTCGACCATGTGGCGGAGCTGATCGCCCTGCTTGTTAAGGTCGCGGGAGACTTGCAGCATATGCGAGGCGGATTGGCTGGTCTCGTCCACCGCCTTGGTCACGCCGGGCATATGCGCGACCACATCCTCGGTGCCGCGCGCGGCTTGGCGCACGCTGTGCGAGATTTCCGAGGTCGCCGCCGATTGCTGCTGCACCGCGCCGGCGATCTCTTGGGTGTTCTTGTTCACTTCGCCCATCGTGGTCACGATCGCTTGCATGGCGTCGACCGCACCGTTGGTCGAGTTCTGGATGGCCGCGATCTGCTGCTTGATTTCCTCGGTCGCCCGCGCGGTCTGGTCGGCGAGCGACTTCACTTCGCTCGCGACCACGGCAAAGCCCCGGCCTGCATCGCCCGCGCGCGCCGCCTCGATGGTGGCGTTGAGCGCCAACAAATTGGTTTGCGCCGCGATGTCCTGAATCAAGCTGACCACGTCGCCGATGCGCTGCGCCGCGGTCGCCAGACCTTCGACCTTGGTATTTGCGGTGAGCGCATTGTCGGTGACCTGGTTCACGTTCCGGCTGGCTGTCGCAACCCTGGTCCCGATCTCGCCGACCGAGACCGCGAGTTCTTCCGCCGTCGCCGCCACGGTCTGCACATTGGCCGAAGCTTCGTCGGAAGCCGACGCGACCGAGCTCACGCGTTCATTGGTATCGCTGGCGACGACAGAGAGCGCCCGCGCGGTCTCGTCCATCTGCCGCGCACTGTCGGCGAAAGCGCCGAGAATGCCGGCGATCGAGCCGCGGAATTGGTGGATCAGCTCCTCGGTATGCTGTTGCGCCTCGAGTTTCGCCTTTACCTGGCTGTCCTGCTCGCTCTTATGACTCTCGCTCCATTTGATGGCGTCAGCCTGAAAGCTGCGCAACGCCTGGGCGATCCCGCCAATTTCGTCGGAGCGGCTAGTATGCGGCACCTCGCCATCCATGTCCCATTTCATGAAGCGGACGATGACGCTTCTAAGGTCGCTCAGGCCGGTCCCGATCCCGCTGCCGAACACGAAGCCGAGGCCGCCGGCGACTGCAGCCGAGGCTAGCGAAGCCAGCGCTAAAGCCGGGAGCGCCGGCATAACGGCGGAAATGGCGAAGGAGAAGGCGACGCCGATCAGCGCCGCGACGGCTAGGACCAGACTTATCTTAGTGCGCAGCGCCATGGGCCAGGTCTCATCAGGAAAGGAGCGGATCAGAGCCGGAAGCCTCGCCTGTTGTGGTTAAGACCGGGTTTAGGAAACCGACCTCCCACGCGAAAAAGTGAGAAATATCCTCACCAACCGGCCGGACCTTATGTCCCTAGCGCAAGGCGGCGGCGATATTGCCCCCATCCACGGTCTCGATATGGCCGGTGGTCTTGCGGGCGCGTGCCAGCGCCACGAAGGCTTGCGCCACATCCTCGGCCAGCACTTCGGCGCCCAGCAGATTGCCGCCCATATACTCGGCTTCGGAGAGCCCCCGCGCCGCCGAGCGCTCTTTGATCATGGTGTCGGTGAGGAGCCCGCTCCTGATCCGGTCGGCATTCACGCCGTTGGAGCGAATGCCGTCTTTGCCGTAGTCGAGCGCATATTGGCGCATCAACAGCATGGTCGCAGCCTTGGGCAGGCCATAGGGCCCAAATTTCTCGCCCGGGTTCACCGCCTGCTTCGAGATATTGAACAGCAGGCAGCCGCCAGCGCCTTGTTGCAGCATGATGCGCACCGCTTCCTTCGCCACCGTCTGATGCGCGAAGAAATTGAGCTCGAAGCTCTGCCGCAGTAGCTCGTCCGAGACCTCGCCGATCCGGCCCTGCCAGGCGGCACCCGCATTCGATACCAGAATATCGACGCCGCCGAACGCTTCGCACACTCGCGCGAACGCTGCTCGAACCTCTTCCGGCTTGGTCACATCGCTTTTGAGACCGAGCCCCTTGACTGCGGCAGCTGCCTTCTCGGCAACAGCGCCGTCAATGTCGAGAATGGCCACGGCGGCGCCTTCCGCGGCGAGTCCCTTCGCGGTGGCTGCCCCGATCGCGCCGGCCCCTGTCACCAGCGCCACCTGCCCGGTCAGCGGCTTCACCACCGCGCCTTTGAGCTTCGCTTGCTCCAGGCTCCAATATTCGAGCTCGAACAGATCGCTCTCCGGCAGCGGCTGATAGCGGCCAATGCCCTCAGCGTCGGTGATGACGCGCACCGAGTTCTCGGCGAGATCGGCTGCCATATGCGCGTCCTTCGAAGTGCGGCCAAGACCGAACAATCCGACGCCAGGGACCAGCACCACGCGCGGCGCCGAGTCGAGCTTGGTCTTGGTATTGCCGACCGCAGCGTTCTCGCGCGCGAAATATTGGTCGTAGCGCGCACCGAAATCGGCGACCGCTTGGCGCACGTATTCGGCAAAGTCTTTGAGCTTGTTCGGCTCTGGCAGTGGCAACACTAGTGGCGTGTTCTTGGTGCGGATGATGTGATCTGGCGTAACGACGCCGCGCTGGCTGTAATCTTGCAGCTCCGCGCCATTGACGTAGCTGAGAATCTCCGGACCGGTGCGGAAGGTCATGATGAAGCGTGTCGGCTCTGCCTTCACCTTGTCGCTCGGAAGCGCGCAAGCGCCCCGAATGATGGGCGCAATCTCGGCAGCACTCGCCGCCTTCGCCTCGCCCTTGCGCGGCTGAAACACCACGGGCCGGCCTTGGCGCAAGCGGCTCTCGGCGAGCGACACCATCTCGATCATGCGCTCGTAAGCTTCCTTCGCGCTCTCTCCGAAGGTGAAGATGCCGTGCTTGTGCAGGATCAAGCCTTCGACTTTGGGATTCTGCTCGAACACTTCCGCCGCAGCCTTGGCCAACCCGAAGCCCGGCGCGATGTAAGGAACGATCCCCATGCGGCCATTGTAAACTTCGCGCGCCAACGCCTCACCATCGGGCTGATCCACCAGCGCCAGCACCGCGGCGGCATGAGTGTGATCGATGAATTTATGCGGCAGGAACGCATGCAGCAGCGTCTCGACCGATGGGTTTGGCGCCCCCGCATCGAGTAGTTTCAGCCGCTGCACATTGACCATCGCCTCGTCGGACAGTGCTTTGAGCTTGCGCAGCTCGCGCAGAGGTTTCAGCTTCACCGCCGGCAGGCCTTGCGGCTCGATATCGGCCATGTCCCAGCCAGAGCCCTTGACGCAGATCACCTCGTGCTCTTGGCCGAGGTCGTCGGTGCCCCGCGACTTCACCGACGTATTGCCGCCGCCATGCAGCACCAGCAGCTTGTCGCGGCCCAGCAGCCGCGTGGTGTAGACGCGGAGCGCCACGTCCTCGCCGACGCCCTTCTTGGCGTAGCTCTCAATCGCCTCAGCTGCGGTCTTGTCGTTCCATTGGCTCTTCATGGCGCGCGTTGTTGCAAGTTTCAGAGGTCACTGCAAGCATTGCCTTGTCACAGGAGGCTCAGCTTGCGCCCCTCAAAGCAGAAGTGCTGCGGCGAGGCCGGCCAAGAGCGTTGCTGCCGTGGCGACGATCAGGTTCCGCCCAAAGGCCTGGCCGCCCAATCCCACGGCGAGCCCGCATTTCACCAGAGTGTTCGATACCGCCGCGATCACGATAGCAATAACGGCGATCGCAGCGTCACCGCTCTTGGCGAATTCGGCCATGGACAGCGTGATCGCATCGACATCGGTCAGGCCTGCAAGGGCAGCAACAAAGTACATGCCCTGCGGCGGGAAATAGGCTTGCACAAGCTTGACGGCGAGCAGCACCACGGCGAAGACGGCGCCGAATTTTGCCGCTTCCATCAAGCTGAACGGATTCTTCAAATCCACATCGCCCTTGGCCGCAGCCGCTCCAGCCGTACCATTGCGGTAATAGAGCCATGCCGCAATAGCGCCGGCGACAATGGCCATGACGGCGAACGGGACGAGCACGTGCGTCAGCAGCGCGCGGTTGACGATACCCACCAGAATGACGACGCGCACGAACATGACGACCCAGGCAAGCAAAATGCCGCAAGCCAACGCCGCGCTCTTCTTCGGCTTCTCGCGCGCTTCTTTGGCAAATGACAGCGTCACCGCGGTTGATGACACGAGGCCGCCGGTCGCCCCAGTGAGCGCGGCTCCGCGCGCCGGGCCGAGCCAGCGTGTCAGCACGTAGCCGACCAGCGACAGGCTCGAGATCAGGATGACGAGCAGCCACAGCTTGTACGGATTGAGCGCGCCCCAGGGATCGATCGGTTCATTTGGCAGCAGCGGCAGCGCGATGAAGGTCGCAATCAACAGCCTGACGCCGGCATAGACGTCGTCCCAACCGAGTCTGTCGACAAAACTGTGCAGCGGCTGCTTATAGGCGAGGATGGCGGCCGTCACGACGGCAAGCGCAACGGCAACCACCTGCTGATCGTACATGACCATGGCGGCGAGAAGGAACACGACGACGGCGGCAATTTCGCTGGTAAGCCCGAACGATCGGCGCTTCGCGGTGACGGTATAGCCGGCGACCACCAACACACCGAGGATCAGGAGGACCACCGGCAGGATCCATTCAGCCTGGAGTGATTTCGATAGCCACGCCGTAGCAGCTCCAAGCAGCGCAATCAGCGTGAAGGTCCGCAGGCCCGCGATGTAGTCGGCATCGTCGTCTTCCCGCTTCCGCTTCTCGCGTTCGATGCCGATAAGCGCGCCGAGCAGGATAGCGGTGCCGAAGTCCCAAGCGAGAGTGAGAAGCTGTTGATGGTCCACGTCATTCCCTCCCCGGACGACGCTGGAAACTCACACCTTAGACGTCGCCCGATGCTTCGGATAGAGCGTCATCAACCCATCTCGCGTCGCGGGCGTCACGCCGCGCTCGGTGATGAAGCCGGTGATGAGGTGCACCGGCGTGACATCGAAGCCGTAATTGGCGGCCTTGGTACCATCCGGCGCAATCTGCACGGTGGCGATCGTGCCGTCCGGCAGCTTGCCCGTCATCTGCGTCACTTCTGTCGCGTCGCGCTCCTCGATGGGAATGGTCGAGCCATCCTCCAGGCTCCAATCGATGGTCGAATAAGGCAGCGCCACGAAAAACGGAATATTGTTGTCGCGCGCGGCGAGCGCCTTTAAATAGGTGCCGATCTTGTTCGCGACGTCGCCGGTCGCGGTGGTGCGGTCGGTGCCGACGAGGCAGAGATCCACCCGCTTCTTCTGCATCAAATGCCCGCCGGTATTGTCGGCTACAAGCGTGTGCGGGACGCCGTGCGCGCCAAGCTCGTAAGCGGTGAGTGACGCGCCTTGATTGCGCGGCCTGGTTTCGTCGACATAGACGTGAACCTTGATGCCCGCGTCATGGGCCTGGTAGATCGGCGCCAGCGCCGTGCCCCAATCGACGCAAGCGAGCCAGCCTGCGTTGCAATGGGTGAGGATATTGACGGTCTCGCCCTGCTTCTTGTCGGCATGCGAGCGAATGATCCCGAGGCCGTGCTCGCCGATCTTGCGGCAGGTCTCGACATCCTCGTCGCAGATCTCGGCGGCGCGTCTGTAGGCGGCGGCGATCCGATCTTCCCGTTTCAGATTGCGGATGGTTTTCTGCATCTCGTCGAGCGCCCAGCGGAGATTGATGGCGGTGGGACGTGTCGCGGCAAGCATTGCGCAAGCCCGCTCCAGCCCCTCGTCGGAAGGGTCGGCGCGAAGCGCAAGCGCCACGCCATAAGCCGCCGTCGCGCCGATGAGCGGCGCACCGCGGACCTGCATGGACTTGATGGCTTGGGCCGCGTCCTCGAGGTTGCGCAAGCTCACAATCTCGAAGGCGAAGGGCAGCTTGGTCTGATCGATGATCTCGACCGACCAGTCGTCGTCGCCGAGCCAGATGGTGCGATAGGGCTTGCCGTTGATGTTCATGGCGAGGACCTTGTCCTAGCGGGCTCGACGAGCGGGACCTCCCTCGTCATACCGGCGAAAGCCGGTATCCAGCACAAAAACGACTGCCTCGCCACTACGAACGCCGCCATTGCATTTTTCACTGGATACCGGCTTTCGCCGGTATGACGCTCAAGCGGTCGCTTCGCTCCCTAGTCTCCCTCGAACGCCATCAGCGTGTGGCACTCGATGCCGAGCTTGGCGAGACGCCTCGCGCCCCCAAGATCGGGGAGATCAATGACAAAGGCCGCGCCGACCACATTGGCGTTGAGCTTGCGCAACAGCTTCACAGCGGCCTCCGCCGTGCCGCCCGTGGCGATCAGGTCATCGACCAGCAGCACCGGATCGCCTGCGCTGATCGCGTCCTCATGGATTTCGATCACGTCGATGCCGTATTCCAGCTCGTAGTCCTGGCCGATCGCCTTCCCCGGCAGCTTGCCCTTTTTTCGGATCGGCACGAAGCCGCAGCGCAAGCGGTCGGCGACCGCGCCGCCGAGAATAAAGCCGCGCGCCTCGATACCGGCCACCGCCTGCACCCGCTGATTGAGGAACGGCGCCACCAGTCCTTCGATGCAGACCTGCAAGCCGTTGGCGTGGCCGAGCAGCGTGGTGATGTCGCGGAACATGATCCCGGGCTTCGGATAGTCGGGGATCGTGCGCACCAGATCCTTGAGATCGATATTCATCGTCATAGTCACCATGGCCTCCGCCGACCCAAGCCTGTTGCAAAGCCTATAGCTTCTGCCCGCTCAATTCACCAGGGCTCGAAGCAATCATAGCTGTAATGGTGGGTGATCCGCCCGTCACGCAATTCAACGAACATGGCGAAATGCGCCACCATCTCTTGGCCCTTGGGCAGACCCAGCACATCCATGTTGAACGTCGCCCGGAAAATCGCGTGGACCGCGACTTTGTCCCCGCTTTCGATCATGTCGAGGACTTCGTAGCTTTGCGTCTCGACGATGGCTTTGCCACGCTCGCCGGCCAGTTTCAACG
>JANWJA010000034.1 GCA_025449615.1 Methyloceanibacter sp. | reverse complement strand
GGTCTTGGCATCGATCAGCGAGAGGTCGATGAGGTCGTTCTGTGCCTCGCTGAAATCGTGGATCACGTCGTGGTTGGCCTTGCCGATCTCCTTGAGGTTGGCGAAGTCAAACGTGTCGGCGTCGGCTCCGCCGTAAAGATCGTCGGCGCCTTTGCCGCCGCCCAGCCAATCGTCGCCGGCGCCGCCTTTGATGTTGCCGGTGACGGTGCCGCCGATGCCGATGAAGGAATCGTCGCCCGAACCGAGCAGGACGTCGCCGGTTATCGTGCCGCCGGCATTGTCGATGTCGTCGTCGGCATTGAGCGCATCGCAAACAATATCGCCCTGCACCAGTCCGCTGTTGAACAGTGAGAGGGCGCCGGACTCGGTGTGAATGGCGTAGTCGTTGCCGACAATCTTCGCGCCAGCTTCATTCTCGATCAGGGTGGTGGCGTTGGCGCTGGCGGTGATGATGTCAATGGCGGTGCCGCTCGACATGATCGAGTCCATATTTTTGATGAAGGCGCCGTCGTCGGAGTAATCGATGACGCCGTAATCGATGCCGTAGATGCTGCCGCCGTTCTGCAGTTGACCGTAGCTGGTTGTGCCTCCGAACATGACGCCAATATTGCCGCTGACGTCGCCGCCATTGACGATCAAGGTGTGCGAGCCATAGGTGTCGATGCCGGTGGGGCCTGCGACCTGACCGAAATTGTAAATCTGGCCGTAGTCGCCCATGAAGCGGACGCCGGCGAAGCCGTTGGCCGCATAGGATACGATCACGCCATTGTTGAAGAGCGTGCTGTGATCCTTGATGCTGAAAACCGCGTCGTCCTGCTCGGATTCGATGCGGCAGTTAACCGTCCAACTCTGGTTGTTGGCGCTGAAGACAAGCGCTTTGCCGTCGACGATGATGTCTATGTCTTGGGTAGGCATGGTGGCAACTCCTTGAGCTATGTGTCGCCAGGCCGCTTGCCAGGCGATGTAGGCCTCATGGGACCAGCTCTAAGGAGTCGCCGTTGAACCTGCGCTGAACGGGAGTGAAAGCCTCCGTTCAGGGTTTCGGCGCGGGGGGGTATGCAGCATTTTATGGGCGATTTGCGAGGGCGACGACGCGCGGGATCAGGAAAAATCGGTTGGATCACATTTCCGAGAGCGGCCGGATCGAGTAGATCGTCTCGCCGCCGAATTTGCCCTCTTCCGGCAGCCACGGGAAATAGATCACCCATTGCAAATGCACCGCCGCGCCGACAAGATCGAGGCCCGCGAAAGGCGCGGCCAGCGTGCCGGTCATGTTCACCACATCGAGAACGCCTTGCGGGCCTATGACCAGCGCCTGCGGAACCCACGCCATGTCGAGGATCGAGCTCAGGAATAGGCGGTAGAATTCGGTCGCCTGGGCGCGGCCCTGCCAGCGCTGTCCCGTCTGGACGATCTCCATGACGCAATCCTCGGTGAAGACGCCGAGCATGATCTTCATCTGCGCCTGGAACATCGCCTCGGTGAACGGCTTGAACAAGACCTCCTCAGCTTGCACGTGGGTGAGCCGGGCGCGCCTGATCGCGTCGTAGCCTTCGGTGCTGATCTCCCAGGTGATGGGAGCGCCCTTGAATCGGGGATCGGCGAGGAGCTGGGCAACCGGGTCTTCCGTCATGTTGTCCTCTTCGGGCTCCAACAGGGTTACATTGTCATTGGCAGCGCTGCAAATTATCATGGGTTGGACGCTGTTTCGCCGATTCAAGAGAGTCAAGAATGCAACCGGCCGGGAAGGCGCTCGGCCAGACGCTGGGGACCAACCATGTCGATCGTCGATCTGCTGAACAAAAAAACCATGCCCGCGCTTGCGCTCGTTGCGGTCCTGCTCCCGCTCCTGAGCAGCCTGGCGATTTCCGCGCAGAACAAAGACAGCTTGCAGGTACCGGATGGGCTCGCCTTCTCCGAGTTCAAAGGATATGAGGGGTGGCAGGTCATCGCCGTCAGTCAGACCGGAGACCTGCTCGTGGCGATCCTCGGCAACCCTGAGACGGTCGCGGCCTACCAGGCGGGCGTTCCCGGCAACGGCCAGCCTTTCCCCGACGGCGCCAAGATGGCGAAGATCCATTGGAACATAAAAAAGAGCGCGGAGGCGCCTGCTCCGACTAATGTGCCGGACACTCTGCACGACGTCGATTTCATGGTGAGGGATAGCAAGCGGTTCGCTGACGGCGGCAATTGGGGATACGCCCAGTTCAACTACGATGCCGCCTCCGACAGTTTCACACCCTTAGGGACCGGCGCCAGTTGCGGGTTTTCGTGCCATACGATCGTGAAGGCGAAGGATTACGTGTTCACGGCCTATCCGAAGCGGTGAGTGCGAGCGGGCGCTTCTGTAAGACGATGCAGAGATTTGGCGTAACCGTCATCACCCTTGCGGCAGTCATACTCGCCGTCAGTTGCGCCGCGATGGCCAAAGAGCGCTGGGCGAATTACGCCAATCCAAGGTTCGGCACGAGTGCCGAATATCCCGCCGACCTCTTCACGGTGCTCGATGCGCCGCCGGAGAATGGCGACGGACAACGCTTCCACACCGCGGACGGCCGCGCCGAGCTCGCGATCTACGGCGCGTGGAACGACGACACGCCGAAGAGCTATGTCGAGAACTATGTCGATGTGAGCGGCGCCGCAATCACTTACAGGCAAATCACCGACCATTTCTTCGTCGCCTCGGGAACGAAGGACGGGAAGATTTTCTATCAGCGCTGCAATTTCCTGACGCACCCGGACGCCGTGGTGCATTGCTTCTCGATCAGCTACCCGGAACAAGAGAAGACAGAGTGGGACAAGATCGTATCCCGTTTGAGCCGCTCGCTAAGATGATGCGCTACCGCTTCGCTATTTGAGCGCTTTTTTGTTTGCGCTACCGCTTCGCTGCTTGAGCGCGGGTTGACCCGAGGCGGACTCTATTGTGTAACGCGAGACGCGAAGCGCATCCCAGCTTCAATTATCCTCACCGCCGGAACAAGCCCGAATGGCCAAGTCGCCCAAATTGCCCGAGGAAGTGAACGGATTCCTCGACGAAGCCAACGCGACCAGCGAGCCGGCCAGGACCTCCTGGCTCGCCTTTCTCGCTCTGCTCACCTATGTGGTGGTGACCCTCGCATCCGTCAGCCACAAGGACTTGCTGCTGAACAGCCCGGTCAGGCTGCCCATCATCAATGCGGACATCCCTCTCGTCGGCTTCTTTCAATACGCGCCGGCGATGCTGCTGCTGGTCTATCTGTCGCTCTTGGTGCAGCACGTCATCCTGGCGCGGAAATACCGCAAATTCACCGACGCGCTTGCCGCCTATGAGATGAAAACGCGGACCCAGCACCTCGCCCGTGAGCGGGTGCATTCCTACGCGTTCTCGCAGATCCTGGCCGGTCCCGAACCCAATCGCATCACCAAGTTGATGATGCAGCTGATTGTCTACGTGACCTTCGCCTTCCTCCCGATCATCACGCTGCTTTATTTCCAGATCAAGTTCCTGCCCTTCCATGAGGTCTGGATCACCTATTGGCATCGCTTCGCGGTGATCCTCGGCTTCGCCATGCTGATCCTGCTCACGCCGATCATGCAGCATGCGCCGCCGAAGCGGAAATGGGACATCAGAGTTGGGCCGCAAGCGGAAGCCTGGGAGGCTTCGGGCCGGCAGGTGGCTCTCGTGCTTCTGCTGCTGCCGATCGCCGTTGGTTTCAGTTGGCTTATCGCCACGGTGCCGGACGAATGGATCGACCGGCGCCTGGGGTTTGTACCACCGGCAGCTGCGGGGATCGGCGCGGAGGACGAGGCGAGATTGTTGAACCCCATCGTGCGGCGTGTCGTCTATGACCGACTTCCCGATGACGGCAACAAGGGATGGTGGCGGCGGTGGCTGTTGTCCTATCGCGTCCTCATCGTGGAAGACACCGATCTCGGCGTCGATGCATCCGCCAAACTCGTGCTCCGCGAGCGCAATTTTCGCTACGCGCTGCTCAACCGGTCGGACTTTCGCCGCGCCGATCTGACCTGGGCCGATCTCCGCGGCACGCAAATGTGGAGGACTTCGGCAAAGGGTAAGCTGAACGACACCCAGCTTCAGGGCGCGGTCCTGAAAGAGGCGCAGCTTCAAGGCGCGCATTTGAGTTCGGCCTCGTTTCAGGGCGCCAATTTGAGTCTCGCCGAGCTTCAGGGCGCCAATTTGAGTTACGCCAAACTTCAAGGCGCCGACTTGAGAGGGGCACAGCTTCAGGGCGCCGATCTCCGTTACGCCCAGCTTCAGGGCGCGAATCTTGAAGGCGCCGCGCTCCAGGATGCCGATCTGGAAGGGGCGAAGCTTCAGGGCACCGTGTTGTCATCGGCTGAGATTTGGCTCGCCAAATTCCCTCTCGGTCTCAGCGAGCAATGGCCCGTTCCGCTTGGCTTGGCGCAAGTGAAAATGTCGGCGCCGACAGAGGACGCCAAGGCGCTGCTGAAACAGGGCATCGATACCGACATCACAGACCCCGAACTGCGAGGGGTCGTGATTGCCCGCCTCGATCAGATCCTACGCAACGAGCCCCCGAACTGGGACGACGGAACGAGCTGGGAGGAATACGCAAGAAGCGCGAAGGCGCCCTCGCCTCAGGAGCTCGCCCGGTATCATGCCGAGTTGGCCTGCGACGACACCGACGGCACCATCGCGACCGGCATGGCGGCGCGCGCGAAGGAATTTGAGACTGAGCATTTCGGCAAGGGCTATGCCAAGCCTTTAGCAGCTGCGCTTCTTGATGAGACTTGCAAGGGCGGCAAGGCCCTTACCGGCGAGGCGCGGGCAGCGCTCAAAAGTCTGGCTTCAGCGCCAGAGTGAGAATGGGTGAACTTAGCGGGTGCCCCTTGACCGACTCGTGGTTTTTCAGTCATTCATCAGCCCGTTAGCGAAATAGGGGCGCCATGCTGCAATGGTTTCAGCGGTTGTTGCCGCGCCAGAACGTCTTCTTCCCCGCCTTCGAGCGGCATGCCGCGGTCATGGTCAAAGCGGCTGTTGCTTTACGCGAGATGGTCGCCGGCGGCGAGCCGCTAAAGGCCCGGTTCCAAGAGATCATGGATCTCGAGCACGAAGCCGACGCCATCGCCCGCGAAGTCCTGCTCGGCTTGCGCACCAGTTTCATCACGCCATTTGACCGCGCCGACATTCAGAGCCTGATCACCTCGATGGACGATTCCGTCGATCAATGTAAGGCGACGGCGAAGGCCATCATGCTGTTCGAGATGACGAGTTTCGAGCCGGACATGCGCAAAATGGCCGACGCGG
>JANWJA010000033.1 GCA_025449615.1 Methyloceanibacter sp. | reverse complement strand
GCGGCGCCGCGTGGAATTGCGGCCTCGATGTCGGCCAAGTCCTTCGGCGTCAATGTCAGCTCCAAGGCGCCAAGCGACTCTTTCAGTCGCTCGCGCGTCCTCGCACCCACGAGCGGAACGATGTCCTTGCCTTGCGCCGCGACCCAGGCAATCGCGATCTGGGCGACTGTCGCGCCCTTCGCATCGGCAACCTTCCGCAAGGCCTCGACCAGCGCCAGATTCTTGTCGACGTTCTCGCCCTGGAAGCGCGGGCTGAAAGCGCGGAAGTCGCCTTTGCCGACCGTTTCCTTTTGCCAATGCCCGCTGATCAAGCCTCGCGAAAGTACGCCGTAGGCAGTAATACCGATACCAAGCGTGCGGCACGTCGGCAGAATTTCCTGCTCGATGCCTCGGCTCAGAAGCGAGTATTCGATCTGCAAGTCGCAAATCGGATGCGTGGCCGCCGCGCGTTTGATCGTTTCTGACCCGACTTCGGAGAGACCGATATGGCGGACATAGCCTGCCTTCACCATGTCGGCGATTGCGCCGATGGTCTCTTCGATCGGCACGTCGGGATCGAGGCGTGCCGGGCGATAGATGTCGATATGATCGACGCCAAGCCGCTGCAGAGAATAGCTGAGGAAATTCTTAATCGCCGCAGGCCTCGCGTCGTAGCCGATCCAGCCCTGATCGGGTCCGCGGAGCGCGCCAAACTTGACGCTGAGAACGACGCTGTCGCGTTTGACGCCACGGAGCGCCTCGCCGATCAGCATTTCGTTGTGGCCCATCCCGTAGAAATCGCCGGTGTCGAGCAGATTGATGCCGGCGTCGAGAGCGGCGTGGATGGTGGCGAGGCTCTCGGCACGGTCGGATGGGCCGTACATCCCTGACATGCCCATGCAGCCAAGACCGACCGCTGAGACAGTGGGACCCAGTTTGCCCAGCTTCTTTCGTTCCATAGACCCATCCTAATGTGCGTCAGCGCAAAACTGCAAAGCAGCTCTCAAGTTCCAGTTTTGGCGTAGCCGAGCACTTCAAGTGCCATCAGCACAGACGCCAGCACCGCAAGGCCACCCCAAAGCACGAAGAACCCTGGGATGAGCCGTGAGGTGGTGATGCCGCACCTTGAGTGGTCGTTCGGAAGGTGGCCGGCAAAGATGCGATCCTTGGAGAGATATTCCTTGCGCAGGAATCTCATCCTGGCGATTTCCTCCTCGGCCATGGCGTTTTGTCTCGCCGTGTACCAAATGCCAAAACTGGCAATGCCCAATTGGACGGCGGTAGGCAGCCAGATCGGCTCGGCGGTGACTAGATACAGCGTGACGTAGGAGAGCAGGAACATCGACTGGGCGATCATGCCGTAGCTCATGCGGGCGCCCAACACCTGGTCGGCGTTCTTATGATACTCCCAAGCCCGTGACAGTTCGGCCAAGGTAACGAGTTTTCCCGTCTGCTTTCGCGGTTTTGCCGCCATGGCTCCCCCCGTGTTCTTCGGATTCTCTGCGATGGGTACGTTAGGACGCCGCAAGCGAAAATCCCAGTGCCCGGAGCCGCCACTTGCAAATTGCCTGTATATCGGGTCAATTCGAGGGGGACCCTTTGCTCTCAACAAGCCTTTCGGGGGTTAGGAACGAGGCAGATTTGGCCTCGGCCTAGTCGTCCCATACCCACCGCCAAGGCGAAAATTCGGGGAAACGCGGGCGCATGCGCCTCTCCATCGACAAACCTAGCCTCGTCAAGGCGCTCGCCCATGTCGCGAGCGTGGTCGAGCGGCGGAACACGATTCCGATTCTCTCCAATGTGCTGCTGTCGGCGGCCAAGAACGAATTGAAGCTGACCGCGACCGATCTCGACATCGAACTGGTGGAGACGGTGCCCTGCAAGGCCAAGGGCGAAGGCGCCACCACGGTGCCGGCGCATATGTTTCATGACATCGTGCGGAAGCTGCCGGATGGCTCCGACATCGAGCTCACCCGTGACGGCGAGCAGGGACGGCTCACCATCGCTTGCGGCCCTGCGCGCTTCTCGCTGCAAACGCTTCCGGCCGACGATTTTCCGTCTCTAAGCGTCGAAGATCTCGGTCATTCTTTCTCGCTCGCCGCCAAGGACCTCAGGCGCCTGATCGAGAAGACAAAGTTTGCCATCTCCACGGAGGAGACCCGCTATTATCTCAACGGCATCTATCTCCATGAGACAAAGAGCGACGGCAAGGCTTTGCTCCGCGCGGTGGCGACCGACGGGCACCGGCTGGCGCAAGTCGAGCTTCCGCTCCCCTCCGGCGCCAAGGACATGCCAGGCGTGATCGTACCGCGAAAGACCGTGGCGGAGCTTTCCAGGCTCGCTGAGGATTCCGACGGCGACATCCGCATCGAGCTTTCGGCCGCCAAGATCCGCATCACCGGCCCGCGCGTGGTGCTCACCTCGAAGCTGATCGACGGCACTTTCCCTGATTATGAGCGGGTGATTCCGCAGAACAATGACAAGCGCATGGAGGTCGATAACGCCACCTTCGCGCAAGCCGTCGACCGGGTCTCGACGCTGTCGAGCGACAAGGGCCGCGCGGTGAAGCTCTCTTTGAGCGACGGCAAATTGGTGCTCTCGGTCAACAATCCTGATAGCGGCAGCGCGACCGAAGAACTCAGCGTCAATTACGCCTACGATCCGCTCGAGATCGGCTTCAACGCTCGCTATCTGCTCGACATCTCTCAGCAGCTCGAAAGCGGCACCGCTGAATTTTCGCTTGCCGATCCCGGCTCGCCGACCATGGTGCGCGACAGCAAAGACGATTCCGCGCTCTATGTGCTGATGCCGATGCGGGTCTAGAAAAGGCACTCACCCTGACCGGACCCGGCAGCCGCGCTTATATTGGTTCGATGCAGCCGGATCCCGGGCCTGCGCGAACCTTTATCGCGCAACTCAAGCTCAGCAATTTTCGGAACTATGCTTCGGCACAGCTCAATCTCGACCCGCGCCCGGTGGTGCTGGTCGGGGACAACGGCGCCGGCAAGACCAACCTGCTCGAAGCGATTTCACTGCTCGGCCCCGGTCATGGCTTGCGCGGACGCCATCTCGCCGAGCTTGGCCGGAAAGACGGCCCCGGGGGATTTGCGATTTCCGCTCATGTCGGCACGCGCGACGGCGAGATCGAGATCGGTACCGGATTTGGCGCGGAAGCGCATGAGGCCACGGACGGGCGCGTGGTCAGGATCGCGGGTAAAGAGCGGAGCCCTGGCGCGCTCGCCGAGTATGTGCGGATCGTCTCGCTGATTCCGGCGATGGATGGATTGTTCACCGGGTCGGCTTCAGAGCGGCGGCGGTTTCTCGACCGGCTCACGCTCACCATCGACCCGAGGATGCGCACGCCGCTTGCCCGCTACGATCGGGCCATGCGCCAACGCAATCGCCTATTCGTGATGCGCGAAGGATCGCCGTCTCTGTTCGACGGCTTAGAAGAGCAGATGGCGGAAGCCGGCGTGGCAGTCGCGGCGGCGCGGATCGACTCGATCTCGCGGCTTGCCTGGCTGATCGATGCGTCTCGCGCGGAGCGCGGCGATGGCCCCTTCCCCTGGGCCGAACTCTCCGCGGTCGGAACGCTCGAGCAGGCGCTCGTGGAGAGGTCCGCCACCGAAGTCGAGGACGAATATTTCCGCTCGCTGATCGCGAACCGCGAGCGCGACCGGGCCGCGGGCCGCGCGCTCGACGGTCCGCATTTGAGCGACCTTGCGGTGTTTCACGGACCGAACGAGGCGCCGGCCGGAACCTGCTCGTCGGGCGAGCAAAAGGCGCTCCTGATCGGGCTCGTGCTCGCACACGCGGAATTGATCCGGGCGCTGGAGGGGATTTCGCCGCTCATTCTGCTCGATGAGATCGCGGCGCATCTCGATCAATCGCGGCGTGAGGCCTTGTTCAGCGAAATCTTGCGGCTCAACGCGCAAGCCTGGATGACGGGAACCGACGCAGAGCTGTTCACACCCCTCGGCGATCAAGCTCAGTTGGTAAGGGTTGCCGGCGGCAGGCTTTTCCCACAGAAAAGCGGTTGATTTAGAGCCAATTTGCAAAGGCCGGAATAGGATTGGCTTACCAGTTCCGGCTAGGCTGTCTTACGGTCCAATTTGATCGAGCCCGAGGCACCCCGCACCATGGCAACTCTGATCGTCGGCAACGACAACGCCAACACCCTAAGTGGCACGGGCGGCGACGATGTCATCTACGGCTTTAATCCCAACGGGCCGCAGAAAACCGTGACGTCTATCGACGCGACGCGCGTTGCGATCGGACTCAATCAGCCTTTGTTCGCCGGCGCGCCAGAGGGCGACACGGCCAGGCTGTTCATCGTCGAGAAGGAAGGTCTGATCAAGATCCTCGACCTGCATACCGGGCAGGTCCTGGCGACGCCGTTTGCCGATCTTACTGCGGAAGTATCCGCGGCCGGAGAAGGTGGATTGCTCGGGCTCGCCTTCGATCCGGACTTCGCCACGAACGGCAGGTTCTATGTCGATCTGATCAATACGAGCGGCGACACCGAGGTCCGCCGCTATACCGTCTCCGCCGATCCCAACGTGGCCGACGGCGCGAGCGCTTTCAAGATTCTCAAGATCGACCAGCCGAATGAGATCAACCACAAGGCGGGCTGGATCGACTTTGGTCAGGACGGCGATCTCTACATCGCCACCGGCGATGGCGGCGGCGGCGGCGACCCGAACGGTAATGGGCAAAACCTCGACACCCTGCTCGGCAAGATGCTCCGCATCGATGTCAGCGGCACCGACGATTTTCCCGGCGACCCTGATCGCAATTATGCGATCCCAACCGACAATCCATTCGCCGCCACCGCCGGCGCCGACGAAATCTGGGCTTACGGGTTGCGCAATCCGTTCCGCGACGGCTTCGACCGGGCACTCGGCACGCTGTTTATTGGCGATGTCGGCCAGAATAAATGGGAAGAAATCGATATCGGCCAGAGCGGCGGCAATTACGGCTGGAATATCTTCGAAGGCCCGGAGCGCTTCTCGCCAGGGACACCATCCGGGACGCTCGTCGCTCCGATCCACTCCTACGATCATAGCGTCGGCGCAACTGTGATCGGCGGCTATGTCTATCGCGGTACCGCCGAAGGGGCGCAAGGGCAGTATTTCTTCGCCGATTTCGGCACCGGTCATATCTCCACGTTGCATCGGGCCGGGACCAAATGGGTGGCCACCGATCTCACCAATAAGATCCACACAGATTTTGGCGCGATCAACAATCCGGCCTCATTCGCCGAAGACGGTTTCGGCAATCTCTATGTCGTCGATCATCTTAATGGCCAGGTCTTCCGTCTCACGCCGAACACGAACTCGGCCGACGGCAACGACGATTTGAGCGGAGGGGCGGGCAACGACATGCTCTATGGAGGCTCCGGCGACGACACGCTGGAGGGCGGCGCAGGCGCCGACCAGCTCTATGGCGGACGTGGGCTGGACGCCGCTTCCTATGCCGGCTCCGCCACGGCCGTCGTCGTCAATCTGCTCACCGGCGCGGCGTCAAGCGGCGATGCCGACGGAGACATCTTCAGCAGCATCGAGAACCTGATCGGCAGTTCGCTTGGCGATACGCTGACGGGCGACGACGGCGCCAATGTGTTTCGGCCTGGCGGCGGCGTCGACATCATCGACGGCGGCGGCGGCGACAAGGATACTGCGAGCTACGCCACCTCATCCTTGGGCGTCACGGTGGATCTGCTCACCCACGTGGCGTCTGGGGGGGATGCTCAAGGCGACCAATTGCAGAATATCGAGAATATCATCGGCACCGCGCTCGGCGACACGCTGACAGGCGATGGTGGCGAAAACGTATTCGCGCCAGGAGCAGGCGACGATGACCTCGATGGAGGCGGTGGCACGGATACCGTCTCCTACGCCGAGGTCCTGCAAGCGGTCAGCGTCAATCTCTCGGCACTGACCGATCAGGCAACCGGCGCGACGATTGGCACCGACCAGCTTACCGGCATCGAGAATGTCGTTGGCGGCATCAACAATGACGTTTTGATCGGAGACATCGCGACTAATGTTCTGTTGGGCAACCTGGGTAGTGATAGTCTCGCGGGCGGCGATGGCGCCGACACTCTGAACGGCGGTCTAGGCAAAGACAGGCTCGCCGGTGGCGCCGACAATGACATATTCGACTTCAACAGCGTGAAGGAGGCCGGCAAAGGATCCCACCGCGACAAGATCGTGGATTTTCATCGAAGCGAGGATGACATGATCGATCTGACTGGGATCGACGCCAATAGCCGCCATGCCGGCAATCAAGCCTTCAAGTTCATCGGCGCGCATGGCTTTACCCATCGCGTGGGCGAGCTCAGAGCATCGCACCACGTGCTCCAGGGCGACGTGAACGGCGACGGCAGGGCCGATTTCGAGATTCACATCAATACTATGCACCTCAAGGCCGGCGACGTTTTCCTTTAGGTGGCGGCGCAAATCGGGGCCCAAATTTGGGTTTCGCGCCAGGCCTTTTTTGGCCTCTCTATCCCCCGAAAAACCTTGCGATTCGGCCCCCGATTCGACCTCAAAAACCTGACAAACCTTGCGTGAATCGGGTACACTTTAGGCCTCCGATTTGGCCCCGCCACGGCACGGCCTGGGCGCCCGAAAAATACGCAAGGGAATGCATGAAACGAGCTACCGAACGTAAGGAAGCTGCCGCGTCCGATTACGGCGCAGAGTCGATCAAGGTGCTGAAGGGCCTGGACGCCGTGCGCAAGCGGCCCGGGATGTATATCGGCGACACCGAGGACGGCTCCGGACTCCATCACATGGTCTATGAGGTGGTGGACAACGCCATCGACGAGGCGCTCGCGGGTTATTGCGACATCATAACCGTCACGCTCAACCCCGAAGGGTCGGTGACGGTCGAGGATAATGGCCGCGGCATCCCCACGGCGATCCACAAAGGCGAAGGCATTTCCGCTGCGGAAGTGATCATGACGCAGCTTCATGCCGGGGGAAAGTTCGATCAGAACTCTTACAAGGTTTCAGGCGGTCTACACGGCGTCGGCGTCTCCGTCGTCAACGCGCTGTCGTCGCGTTTGGATTTGAGCATCTGGCGCGGCGGCAAGGAGCATTTCATGCGCTTCGCCCACGGCGTGGCAAAGGCGCCCTTGAAAGAAGTTGGACCGTCTGATGGCAAGACCGGAACCCGCGTGACGTTTCTGCCGAGCACGCAGACTTTCACCATGACCGAGTTCGACTACGCCACGCTCGAGCATCGCTTGCGCGAGCTCGCGTTTTTGAATTCGGG
>JANWJA010000032.1 GCA_025449615.1 Methyloceanibacter sp. | reverse complement strand
GAAGCCGAGATCGATCATGCGCCGCACGGCGAGCGGGATGGCGAGCGTGGCGGCGGCCGAGATCAGAAGCGCTAAAAGCGCCGCGCTAAGCATGCCTTTATGGCGCGCCAGATAAGGTTTCAGCGCGAACAGGGGCTTCAGCGAAGGGCGTGGGCCCTTTGCATTGGCGCGCGGGCCCTCCTCTACATCGAGGCCATTCGGCTTTGAGCTCTGAAGCTGCACTTTTCTTGGCCCAGCGTAACGAAGGGGCGGACTTTACGGGGATGAGGCGCCTACGGGAAGGCCCAGCCCTTGCGCCTTTCCGGCGCAGCCTTGTGCCCTGGACGAACTTCCGTTATACGCTGGCGCAAAGTCATCCTCCCCACTTTGAAGCGAGCTTTTGCCATGAAAAAGGACATTCATCCCAAGTATCACCAGATCAAAGTGGTGATGACCGACGGCACCGAGTTTACCACGTACTCGACCTACGGTTCCGAGGGCGACACGCTCAAGCTCGATATCGACCCGAAGACGCATCCGGCCTGGACCGGTGGCGGTCAGCACCTGACCGACCGTGGCGGCCGCCTAAGCCGCTTCAAGCGGAAATATGAAGGCTTTTTGAAATAGGCCTATTCGGGCTTCGCGCCGAAAGCCGCCTCTAGCCGCGACATCTGGTTTTGTAGGGGATTGCTCGCGCCCGCGCCCGACTGCATGCGGTGGAGCCCGAGCATCTCATCGAGCCTCACCACGCGATCCTGCAATTTCAGGCTTTGTGCGATCAGATCGCGCAATTTCGGCGGCAGCGCCGACACGTCCCGGTTCGGCTTTTCGGTTCCCGGCGCCGGCAATTTAATCTTCCGCTGCTCTTCGAGAGCCTGTTCTGGGGTGAGCTCGCCTTCGCTGACGGCGCGGCGGATCAGAAGCCAGGACGCAAGCTGCATCAGCCGCGTCGTGAGCCGCATGCTCTCGGTGGCATAAGCAAGCGAATGCGGGGGTTTCAATTTGCGCGCTTCTTTACGCCCCTCGCCGTCGAGATAGGTCGCGGCCGCCTCGACCAGCGCCATGCCTTCGCGAAACACCAGTCTGAATTGATCCGAGCGCGCGAATTTCGCTCCGAAGGAAACCGTGACCGCGTCACGACTCCCGCTTCTCGATCGTCCGACCATGACTGCCCCCTCTACGCCGCACCCCGAAAGGCATATTACGACAATTTGAGAAAAGGTCAGCCGGTTCCGCGCCCAAATGGTTAACGGCGGCGGCCTTCGCCAAAATACGCGGAGCGTTCGGCCAAAAAAAGAGCCGCCTTAAGGCGGCTCAGGAAAGTTAACAGGGAGGCGTCAAAACCGAGTGGATGTGGCCACTCGATCCAGAGGACTGGATGACTGTGAACGTAGCGGCAAACCCCTAACAACCGATTAATGCTAAGCCTCAATTTACCAATAGCACCGCGTTAACGAATGGCGCCGGTGCTAGCGTTTGAAGATGGATTCCGCAGCGCTCTTCGAGGATTGCTTCACGTCGAGTTGGGTCTCGACGCGCGCGATCTCCGCTTTCAGAGTCTCGATCAATGCCGCGAGCTCGCCGACCGAGAGCTTGGCGAGATCCTGGCCAAGCTCATAGGCCTTGGCCTTCTTCTTCGGCTCGAGATCCTCGATGTCCATAGCTCTTCCCTTTGTCAGCGAAGCATCCTAGCACCTTGACCAAACCGACCCAACGCCACTCGAGGGATGATTTCAAATGCTGCCAAAGGCCATGACCATCATCGAGGCGCGAGCGCCTGGCGGACCAGAAATGTTGGTCCCCGCCGAGCGGCCAGTGCCGCAGCCAGGGGCCGGCGAGGTCCTGATCAAGGTCGAAGCCGCGGGCATCAACCGACCCGACGTGCTGCAGCGCCAAGGTCTCTATCCGGCGCCGAAAGGCGCCTCCGATCTACTCGGCCTCGAAGTCGCCGGCATTGTTGCGGCGCTTGGGCCTGGCGCGACGAGGTTCAAACTTGGCGATCACGTCTGCGCGCTCGTGAATGGCGGTGGCTATGCCGGCTTCGCCGTGGCCCCCGAGGCAACCACGCTGCCTGCGCCGAAAGGCCTTTCGATCATCGAAGCCGCCGCGCTGCCCGAAACCGTCTTCACCGTCTGGAACAATGTGTTCGAGCGCGCGCAGCTGAAGCAGGGCGATTGGTTCTTGATCCATGGTGGCGCGAGCGGCATCGGCACCACCGCAATTCAGATGGCGACCGGCTTCGGCGCGCGCGTGATCGTCACGGTCGGCTGCGCGGAAAAGGCAAAGGCTTGTCTCGACCTCGGCGCCACGCGCGCGATCAACTACCACGAGGAGGATTTCGTCGAGGCGGTGCGCGAGACGACCGAAGGTCACGGCGCCGACGTCATTCTCGACATGGTGGGCGGCGACTATATCGAACGGAATTTGAAGTCCGCCGCGCTCGAAGGCCGCATCGTGCAGATCGCGTTTCTCAAAGGCGCCAAAGTCGAGCTCGATCTGATGCGGCTGATGATGCGGCGCCTGACGCTGACCGGGTCCACGCTTCGCGCCCAAAGCCTCGAGGCCAAGGCGCGCATGGCAAAGGCGATCGAGCAATTGGTCTGGCCCCTGATCGAAGCCGGCAAAGTCAAGCCTGTGATCGATTCGACCTTTAAGCTTACCGATGCCGCTTCCGCCCATGCCCGTATCGACGACCCGGCCCATATCGGCAAAATCGTGCTGGTTTCCTGACCGAAGCATTTGCCTAATCAGGCCTCAGCCCCTATATAGAGCCCATTCCCCTTCATGTTCATCGCATAGGCTCTCGCGCCGGAAGGGGGCGGGAGCTTCGCTTTTTTAAGGTTGGAAAGCCATGGACCGTACCCCGTTGATGCCCAAAGCGACCGCCGTTTGGCTGGTCGACAACACCTCGCTCACCTTCGAGCAAATCGCCGAATTTTGCGGCCTGCATGTGCTCGAAGTGAAGGGCATCGCCGACGGCGACGTGGCGCATGGCATCAAGGGCATGGACCCGATTTCTTCCGGTCAGCTCAGCCGCGACGAGATCGCCAAGGCCGAGGAAGACACCTCCCACCGGCTGAAGCTTTCCGAGGCCAAGGTCGAGGTGCCCGAGGTGAAGACCAAGCGCGGCCCGCGTTACACCCCGGTGTCGCGCCGCCAGGATCGCCCCAACGCCATCCTTTGGCTGCTGCGCAACCATCCGGAACTCAAAGATTCGCAGATCATGCGGCTGGTCGGCACCACCAAGCCGACCATCATCGCCATTCGCGACCGCACCCATTGGAACTCTCCCGGCCTTGTCGCCCAGGATCCGGTAACGCTCGGTCTCTGTAGCCAGACCGATCTCGACGCCGAGGTGAAGAAAGCCGCGAGACGTCTCGAGAAGAAGGACACTGGCGCCGAACCGGCGAAGGGCGGCACGCTGATCCCAGCCGAGGAAACCATCGCGGTGGTCGAAGTCGAAGCGCCTGTCGAGCGCGAAGCACCGATGGTGACCGCTTTGCGTCAAGAGGCCCGCGTCGCCATGACCGCCCCCGACGAGGAGGAAGAGGTCCCCGACGCCGACTCGGTGTTCGCCAAGCTGAAGGACCTTCACCGCGAATAAGGGCTGCCCTACCGCGGCCCCCCAGGATTTGACCAGGATCAAGGCACGATTGCCCGCTTTGCCGATGATTGCCCCTCTGTTGAACTGAAGGGGAATGATCATGAGCGCGGGCGAAATTGCTTTTCTGGTTCTAATCCTTGGCGCGACGAGCGTTTTTGCGGCCACGCTGGCCTATTATTCCAGGGGCTAAACCGAGCGTAAATCTTCGTCGCAAGCCCCCTCAATTGCCGTTTCTATGTGCAAGGCAATTGATCCCAAGGCTTAAGCCCCGCTAGGCTGCGTCAAGGCAGCGCAGCTAGGGGGCGCCCGGTGGTAAATGCGTACGACGTCAATCTCGGCAAGACCGAAGCCAACTACCAGCCGCTGACGCCGCTTGTCTTCCTCGAGCGGTCTGCGAAGGTTTTTCCAGATCACACCGCCATCATTCATGGAAGCCGCCGCTACTCCTACGCGGAGTTCTACGCGCGGGCGCGACGGCTGGCCTCGGTGCTTGCCGCGTGGGACGTCGGCGTTGGCGACACCGTCTCGGTGATGCTCGCCAACACGCCACCAATGTTGGAGGCGCATTACGGCGCGCCGATGCTCGGCGCCGTACTGCATTCGATCAATACCCGTCTCGATGCCGAAGCCATTGCCTTCATGCTCGACCATGCTGGGACCAAGGTTCTGATCGCCGACACCGAGTTTACGCCCACGCTCAAAGCTGCGTTGGTGCTCGCCAAGGCAAAGCCTCTCATCGTCAATTATCAGGATCTCGAATGCGGCGTCGAAGGGACACGTCTCGGCGA
Source organism: Methyloceanibacter sp. (assembly GCA_025449615.1). The sequence goes on along the minus strand of JANWJA010000032.1, from coordinate 5,694 downwards.
GATCGACTACGAGGAGTTCTTGGCGTCGGGCAATCCGGACTTTGACTGGAAGATGCCATCGGACGAATGGAACGCCATCACCCTGAACTACACCAGCGGCACCACCGGCAATCCCAAAGGCGTAGTCTACACCCATCGCGGCGCCGCCCTGATGTGTTACGCCAACGCGCTTGCCACAGGCATGACGCAGCACCCAGTCTATCTTTGGACGCTGCCGATGTTTCACTGCAATGGCTGGTGCTTCCCCTGGTCGATCTCGGCCGTCGCCGGCACTCATGTCTGTCTCCGCCTGGTGCGGGCGAAAGCCATTTACGACGCCATCGCCGATCACGGGGTGACCCATCTCTCCGGCGCGCCCTTCGTCATGGCCTGCCTGCTCAACGCCGCAGAGGAAGACAAGCGCCCTTTCGATCATCGCGTTTCCTTCAATCATGCCGCCGCCCCGCCTCCCGCCGCCGTCCTCGCCAAGATGGACGAGGCCGGATTCGAACTCACGCATCTTTATGGACTGACAGAAACCTATGGGCCCGCGACCATCAACGAATGGCACGAGGAATGGGACGATCTTCCGGGCGAGGAGCGGCTCGCCAAGCGCATCCGCCAGGGCGTGTGCTATGTCGCGCTCGAAGGCCTGACCGTGATGGACCCGGAGACCATGGAGGTCGTTCCCGCCGACGGCGAGACACTCGGCGAAGTCATGTTCCGCGGTAATATCGTCATGAAGGGCTATCTCAAAAACAAGAAAGCCACGGACGAGGCCTTTGCCGGTGGCTGGTTTCATTCCGGCGATCTCGGCGTGCTGCATCCTGACGGCTATATCCAGCTGAAGGATCGCTCTAAGGACATCATCATCTCCGGCGGCGAGAACATCTCCTCGATCGAAGTGGAAGACGTGCTCTATAAGCACCCCGCGGTCGCTTCAGCCGCCGTCGTCGCCAAGCATGACGACAAGTGGGGCGAGACGCCGTGTGCCTTTATCGAGCTCAGGCCCGATGCCAAAGCGACCGCGGAGGAGATCATCGCCTGGTGCAAGGAGAGGCTCGCGCGCTACAAATGCCCGCGCCATGTCATCTTCACCGACATCCCGAAGACTTCGACCGGCAAGATCCAGAAATTCAAGCTGCGCGAGTTGGCGGACAAGGCCTGACGCGGCCCAATTCCGGCTTGCGGCGAACGCAGGACTTGCGTCAATCTTGAAGCCAAGGGGGAATCAGCCATCACACTCGACACCAACTTCAAAGAGATTGCCGAGCTCGTCGCGCTGTTCATTCAGGCGAGCGCCGTGCTGGTCGTCACCTTCGGCGCCGTGCAGGCGATATCCCATGTCACAATCGCGATTTGGGAGGGCGAGGCCGACTCGCCGCGCGGCCGTGAAATCTGGCTCCGCTTCGCCACCTGGATCTTGCTCGCGCTGGAATTTGCGCTTGCCGCCGATTTGGTGCGCACCGCAGTCGCACCCACCTGGGACGACATCTCCAAGCTCGCCGTGATCGCCACCATTCGCACCATGCTCAATTATTTTCTGGCGAAGGACATTGCCTCGTTCGATAAAGCTACCGGCGTGAAATCTCGGGCGAAATAGCCGTTGATCTACGACCCCTATTCGTTGGACGCACCAGCCGGAATGTGGTTGAGTCCATTGGGCCCGCTGCTTTGGCAGCGCGCCGGTGCGCGGGTTTTGGGGGTTTCGTAAAAATTGTGACGCCATCGACCTCGCGCTGTCGAGGTCGAACGCCGCGTCTCCCAGAATTTGGGCATCCTCTAAGGTGGGGACCCATAATGCTGAAGAAGGCCCCGAGCCGGCGCTTTCAACTCATTCTGATCAAGCCGTCGCATTACGACGATGACGGCTATGTCGTGCAATGGTTGCGCTCGACCATGCCGTCGAACTCGCTTGCCGCAGTCTATGCGCTCGCGACAGACGCCGGGGAGCGCAGCATCTTGGGCGACGACGTCGCCATCGACGTGACCGCGATCGATGAGACCAATACCCGCGTCAAGGCTACCGAAATCATCAAGCGCCTCAAGGCCCATGGCAATTTTGGCCTGGTCGGCATCATCGGCGCGCAGTCGAATGAATTTCCACGCGCGCTGGATATCTGCCGGCCGCTTCGGGCGGCCGGTATTCCCGTCGTCATCGGTGGCTTCCATGTGTCGGGCTGCCTCGCCATGCTTCCCGAGATTCCCGACGACATCAAGGAAGCGCAAAGCCTCGGCATCGCCATCTTTGCCGGCGAAGCCGAAGGCCGGCTGGACGAGGTCTTGATCGACGCGAGCCGCGGCACGCTTCGTCCGCTCTACAATTACATGAAGGATCTGCCGGATATCGGCTCGGTCGCCGCGCCGCCATTTCTCCCCGCCGACTTCGTCAAATATACCGTCGGCAACGTCACCAGCTTCGATGCCGGCCGCGGCTGCCCGTTCCAATGTTCGTTCTGCACCATCATCAACGTGCAGGGCCGCAAGTCGCGTTATCGTTCTCCGGATTCGATTGAGCAAATTCTCAAGATCAATTGGGCACAAGGCATCAAGCGCTTCTTCATCACCGACGACAATTTCGCCCGCAACAAGGATTGGGAAGCGATCTACGACCGCATCATCAAAGTGCGCGAGGTGGACGGCCTCGACGTCCGCTTCATGATCCAGGTCGACACGCTCTGCCACAAGATCCCACACTTCATCGAGAAATCGCGCCGCGCCGGCGTCACCCGCGTCTTCATCGGATTGGAGAATATCAACCCGGCAAATCTGATCGCGGCGAAGAAGCGGCAGAACAAGATCACCGAGTACCGGAAAATGCTGCTCGACTTCAAAGAGGCCGGCATCATGACATTTGCCGGTTACATTCTGGGCTTCCCGCAAGACACGCCGGAATCGATCCGTCACGATCTGGAGATCATCAAGCGCGAGCTACCGCTCGACGCATTAGAGTTTTTCGTGCTGACCCCGCTTCCCGGCTCCGAGGATCACAAAGTGCTCGCCGAGAAGGGCGTGGCGATGGATGCCGACATGAACAAATACGAGCTCGAGCATGTCGTGACCGGCCACGCCAAGATGAGCCGAGAGGAATGGCAAGACGCCTATCGCACCGCCTGGGATATTTTCTACACCGACGAGCATCTGAAGACCGTGATCCGCCGGGCCTATGCCAAGGGCATCAATATCCGCGCGCTGATGCCGGTGCTGCTGTGGTTCTCGAGCGCGGTGAAGATCGAGAATCTGCACCCGCTGCAATGGGGCATCTTCCGCATCAAATATCGCAAGGACCGCCGCCCTGGCATGCCGCTCGAAGGCATCGTGGCGTTCTATGCCAAATATGCCGCCGACACGGTCAGCCGACATGCCAAGCTCGCGCAGCGCTGGCTGATGTTGAAGCGCTTTTGCGACGAGGTCGAAGCCGATCCCAACGCAAAATCCTACCGCGACGACGCTTTGATCCCCGTCGCCGAGGAAGATGCCGAGCATATGGAGCTCTATACGCAGAACGACGCCGCGCGCGTCGCCGTCGAGCGCGAGCACCGCGTCGCCGGCATCAAGCCGCACCCCCAGCCCGTCAACGTCAGCGGTCATCACCATGGCGAGCCTCCTCACCACGACCATCACGGTCATGAGGAGCACGCCGAGATAGCCCCGCGGGCCTAAATTTCAGCAATTGATTTGGAAGAGCCTACCAGCCGCCGAGTGCGCGGTTGATCATGCCGCCCATGCCCTCGCGCTGGCGGCGGAACCAGTTCGGCCGCTCGCGGTATTCATAGCTCTGGGCTTGTTGCTGCGGATAGGTGGGTCCAACGGGCGACAAATAGGCGGCCTTCATCCATCCGGTCGTACTGCTTTGCGGGTCGGTGACTTGCAGCCAGCCTTCTTGCCGGGCAACCACTTTCAGCTTCCGGCCCGAGGGGAAGGCGAACAGTACCGTGGCATCGTCGGCGGCTGAGGCATACATCGATGCGCCGGAGATCGCGATCTGCACCCATTCATCTTGGGGTTGCTCCTCGGGTAGAGAACCGGTGGCCTCGACCGCGCTCGTCTCGGTCTCGTTGGCCTCTTGCTCGGCCGGCATGCCGATCTGTTCTTCTTCAGTCCCGGGCTGCTGCTCGGTGTCCTCGGCCCCGGTCGCGGGCTGATCGAGGCTCGCAGTGACGTCATTGCCATCGTCTTGGGGAGCAGGTTCGCTTCCTTGAGGTGTGGGTTCGCTCACCTCGACGGTCGCCTGCCAGGATTGATCGGCAGCGGCGTCCTCCTCTTCCGGCGCCAAGGGGCGGTTCGCGCTGTCGGCAATGGTCTGCTCATAGGCGAGCTTGCGCTCGGACTTGTCGTCCGCGCGCACGGTCGAGGGAGCCGGCACGCCGACCGAGAGGATCGCCATATAGGCCAACGCCCCCATGATCACCAACATGGTAACGAGCTTTTTGATCGCCGTTCTCCCCTTCGTCCGCGAACCAATTGGCGCGCGTTGCCCATAAATCAGTCTTGACGCGGGATGCTTAACGAGACGTGAATTATAATATCGACTTTAACGTGGCGCCGCACAAAAGAATTGAATTCGGGGGTTAATTGCCAGCAAGACCAACAGAAATCCGAGATGAGTTGCATGAGCGCCACGTTAGGCCGGCGCTTGAGTTCTATTGAACCTGGATCGACTGCAAATAATCGATGATCGCGTCGACATCGTGGGGCCCAAACACGAAGATCGGCATATCGGGATGGCCGGAGACGATGCCTTCGGCGAGTGATTCGGCAAGGTCCTCGATCGGGTATTTCTTGGAGAGCGTGCGGAATGGCGGCGCCGGCGGATGGGGACTGTCGCCCTCCTTACCGATCGCATGGCAGCGCGAGCAGTTCTCTTTGACCAGAGCTTCGCCCTTGTCGACGAGGTTCTTATCCGCGGCCCTCGCCGGCGCGGCGCAAACAACCATCAGCGCCACCGCTAAGAGGAAGGCCGATGCCCTGCCCAAGCACGCTCTACGGATCACATCTGGCAACGGTGCCCTCCTTCAGCGATTCGGGTACGGCAGATAAGTTCGCCGCGACACCCATCGCTTTGACCTAGCACAAATCCCCGGCCCAGAGATGCCAAAGGCCGCTCGGGGCGGATAGGCTCCGGCCCCTGCGACCTTTGTCGTAAAGTGCAAAAGCCGAGCGACTAGTGGCTCGGCTCGTGTTTCAATTTCTCGATCTCATCTTTCAAACGCAGCTTCTGACGCTTCCATTCAGCTACCTTGACCGGGTCAGCTAACGGCCTGGCCAGTTCCTCTTCGATTTTGCGGTCAAGGGCACGGTGTTTTTCTGACAACTCCACGAGATGTCCTTCAAGCGCCATATCGGACCTCCATAGTTGGTCTCGGGCTAACCATAGTGACAAATCGGCGACGATTTGTCTAATCCCCCAAAACTCTTTCCCCTCACACTTGGTTTCGTCTCTTAGCAGTGCCTAGAAAAGGCGCACCCCTTGCATGGGGCGGATTTCGCCGTAAACTTAGGCCCTTCGAGGGGAGAGGGGCGTCCGATGGAGAGCGAGGAGATTCGCGAACTCCGCGCGATGCTGGCCAAGCTCAAGCAGGAACATCGCGACCTCGACAGCGCCATCAACGCGCTCGAGGAATCCGGCCGGGCGGACCCGCTACAATTGAAGCGATTGAAAAAGAAGAAGCTCTCGCTCAAAGACGAGATCGCCCGGATCGAGGATCAGCTGCT
>JANWJA010000031.1 GCA_025449615.1 Methyloceanibacter sp. | reverse complement strand
CCGCCCGGCCAATCGATCTTGTCCACCGCCGCGTAAGCGCGTTCTTGCGCTTCTGCAACCGTTGCTCCGCGCGCCGTGACGCCGAGCACGCGCCCGCCATCGGCGAGGATGCGCTTCCCATCGCGCTTCGTGCCGGCGTGAAAAATTTCCACATCCGGATCGGCGCCCGCCGCGTCCAATCCGCTAATCTCCGAGCCCTTTTCATATTGGCCCGGATAGCCCTTCGCCGCCATCACCACGCAAAGCGCGGCGTCGTCATGCCATTCGGGCTTTTGCTCTTTCAGCGTGCCGTCGCACGTCGCAAGCAGCAGCGGCACCAAATCCGACTTTAGCCCCAGCATCAGCACTTGGCACTCCGGATCGCCGAACCGCACATTATATTCGATCAGCTTCGGCGCTCTGTTCTCGATCATCAGCCCGGCATAGAGCACGCCTTTGAATGGCGTTCCCATTTTCCGCATCGCCTTCACGGTAGGCTCGATAATCGCGCTCATGACTCTGGCCGCGATCTCGTCGGTCACGATCGGCGCCGGCGAATAGGCCCCCATGCCGCCCGTGTTCGGTCCATGGTCGCCGTCGAAGACGCGCTTGTGATCTTGCGCCGTGGCGAGCGGCAGCGCCTTGTCGCCATCGACCAGCGCAAAGAAGCTCGCCTCCGCGCCTTGCAGGAATTCCTCGATCACGATTTCGGCGAAAGGCCCGGTCAGGCTCTCATCTATGGCGTGATGCGCTTGCTCGATCGTTTCGGCGATGGTGACGCCTTTTCCCGCCGCGAGCCCATCTTCCTTGATCACGACCGGAAACCTCTGGCCCTTGAGATAGGCCTTGGCGTCTTCCGCGTCGTCGAACCGTTGATAGGAAGCGGTCGGAATTCCGTTTCGCGCACACAGATCTTTGGTGAAACCCTTGGAGCCCTCACGCCGCGAAGCGGCCCGGCTCGGCCCGAACACTTTGATGCCCTGTGCCTCGAGATCGTCGGCAATGCCGGCGACCAGCGGCACCTCCGGCCCAACCACGACAAGGTCGATGCCGTTCGCCTTGCAGAATCGAGCGACCGCCGCATGGTCGGCGACATTGAGCTCGACGCATTCCGCGACCTCAGCGATCCCGGCATTGCCGGGCGCGCAATAGAGCTTTTCGAGCAGGGGGCTTTGCTTGAGCTTCCAGGCGAGCGCATGCTCCCGCCCGCCCGAGCCTATCAACAGCAGCTTTACCAGAGATTTGGCTCCCACTTGTTGAGGCGGCCTTGTCGCGCTATCTCAATGCAGCATGTAGGCCTTGGCCCGCAAGTTTTGAGATAACATCCCTCAATGGCTGACCGTAGAGAAAACGAGGTGACCAACCTCGTCGAATATAGCGTTTCGGAGCTCGCCTTCGCCATCAAGCGGACGATGGAGGACTCTTACGGCCTTGTGCGCCTCAGGGGCGAAATTTCGGGCTTCAAGGGCCCGCATAGCTCCGGCCATTGCTATTTCACTCTGAAGGACGAGAAGGCGGCGATCGAGGCCGTCATCTGGCGAAGCACCTATCCGCGCCTCAAATTCAAGCCTGAACAGGGCCTGGAGGTGATCGCCACCGGACGCGTCACCACCTATCCGGACAAGTCGAAATATCAGATCATTATCGACCGGATTGAGCCCGCGGGCGTCGGCGCGCTGATGGCGCTGCTCGAGCAGCGGAAGAAAGTGCTCGCCGCCGAAGGCCTGTTCGACACCGGCCGCAAGCTGCCGCTGCCGTTTCTGCCGCGCATCATCGGCGTCGTCACCTCGCCGACCGGTGCCGTGATCCGCGACATTCTCCATCGCCTGGAGGACCGCTTCCCCTGCCACGTGCTGGTTTGGCCGGTGCGGGTGCAAGGTGAGACATGCGCCGTGGAGGTCGCCGCCGCTATTGCCGGCTTCAACGGGCTCGACGGTACCGGCCCGGTGCCGCGCCCGCATCTCATCGTCGTCGCCCGTGGTGGCGGCAGTCTCGAAGACCTCTGGGGCTTCAACGAGGAGATCGTCGCCCGCGCCGTTGCTGCGAGCACCATCCCGCTGATCTCAGCAGTCGGTCACGAAACCGATTGGACCCTCATCGATCTCGTCGCCGATTGGCGGGCGCCGACTCCGACCGCAGCCGCGGAGCGCGCCGTGCCGGTCCGCGCCGATCTGATCGGTGTCTTGCTCGCGCATGGCCTGCGTGTCGCACATTGCTTGCGCCGCACGCTGGAATCGAAATCGAGCCACTATCGCGCCGCCACGCGCGGCCTGTTGCGCCGGACCGATCTCCTCGGTCTGCCGCGCCAGCGCTTCGATCATGTGAGCGCGAGGCTTGGGCTTGCGCTGCAAGCTAACGCCAAGGCGCATCGGAACATGTTGGAGCGGATGCGGCCGCGGCTTGCTCCGAATCTGATCACCCGCCGCATGACCAATGCGCGTGAGCGCATCGTGGGCCTCGACCGCTCGCGCCGCCGAGCGATCGAGGCGAGGCTCGGTCGCGATCGCATCTCCCTTGGCAACCAGGGCAAGCTGCTGACCTCGTTCGGCTATCAGAACGTTCTCGCCCGCGGCTTCACCCTCGTCCGTGACGAAGCAGGGCGGATGCTTAGGCGCGCGGTCGATGTGACAACCGGACAGGCCCTCGACATCGAATTTGCCGATGGTCATGTTGACGCGCGTGCCGGCGAGCGCCAACCGAGAGACGCTGGCCCTTCAAAACCACGCGTTAAGCCCAAGGGCGACAAGCAGGGTTCGTTGCTATGAGCGGGCTGGCTTTGCGGCTTTTGCCCCGCTATTGTGTGCGCGGATTTTAGAGAAAGCTTGAGTCGCGAATTGTGCTGAACCGTTTTGAACGCAATCTTGGTTTCAAGGGCGAGGCCAAACTTCGCTATCTCGATGGCGAGGTCCAGGTAGTGACGCCCGGCGCCTTCGTGCGCTGCGCCGTCACCGGCCGCGCCATTCCCTTGGATGAGCTCCGCTATTGGAGCGTCGAGCTGCAAGAAGCCTATATCGACGCCGCCACTTCGCTGCAGCGCTATAGCGAGAACCATCCCAAGCCTGCTTAGCTTTTCGCTTTGGTCTTCGCGGCGAGCAGCTCTGCCGCCGTGCCCTCATCCTCGAACTGAAGCGCGATGGGGAGAGGCCGCGAGCGGAATTTCAGTTCGCCGAGCGGGCTCTCGCGATCCTCGGGCAGCCGCACCCAATCCTTCTCGGTGGTGACCAGCATGCATTTTTGCTCTTGCGCCTCGTTCAGCAGCGAGGCCGCCTCCTTCTCGGTGAAGTGATGATGGTCGGGAAAGGCGCGGCGTCCTTCGAGCCGCGCGCCACTCATTTGCAGCGTCATGAAGAACTTTTCCGGCCGAGCGATGCCTGCAAAGCCGATCACCGGCAACACGCCGAGCCAGCGGGTATCACCTTGCGGCACGATGCGCGCGTTGAACACCTTCTTGCCTGCCTTGGCGAAGACTTGAGTCAAAGGAGCGGCCTTGTCACCCTCGCCAATCACGATCAGCGCATCCGCGTTACCCATTTGCTCGTCGAGTGGCGCGCGCAACGGTCCGGCGGGCAAGACAAGGCCATTGCCGATGCCGCGGCCGGAATCGACGGCGATCAGCGACAGATCCTTCTCAAGCTGCGGATTCTGAAACCCGTCATCCATCACGATGACGTTCGCATCGAGTCCCTCGATGAACTTGGCGCCGTCGGCTCTGTTCGCCGCGATCACTGTCGGCGCAATTGCCGCAAGCAGCAACGGCTCGTCGCCGAAGTTCCAGGCGCTGTCCGTCTCGCCGACTAGATGCGGCCCCTCAATCTTGCCGCCGTAACCCCTTGTAAGGAAACAGGGACGCATTCCTTGTGCTTGCAGCAGTTTGGCGACGGCAATTGCTGTTGGCGTCTTGCCGCCGCCGCCGGCAGTAAAATTGCCGATGCAGATGACGGGAAGCTTCGAGCGATAGGGTGTGACGCGTGCGGCGCGTGACCGGGCGACCCGCGCATAGACCGCACTCAGAGGCGAGAGGGCACGCGCGAGCATTCCCGGCTTGCGGTACCAGAACGAAGGGGCGCTAGGCATGCTTGACCGAGCTCTTAGGCGGGAGGAAGCGCTCGAGCGCGACAAGCGTCTTTGGCAGCGCTCCGCTCATGCCGGCAAGCGCGCGCTCGGCCCGCGCCATCATGTCGGATCGCGCCTGATTGTCGTTGAGGAGGGCGAGCGCCACCGCGCCAAGACTTGCCGCATCGTCGACCTGCTTTGCCCCTCCCGCCTTTAACAGCTCCTCGTAAGAGTCTCGGAAATTTTGGAAATTCGGTCCGGTCAGCACCGCCGCGCCGAGCTTGATCGGCTCGACCGGGTTTTGCCCGCCGCGCCTGACCAGCGAACCGCCGACAAAGGCGACCGGCGCCAACGTATAGAACAAGCCCATCTCGCCCATCGTGTCGGCGATATAGATGTCGGTCGCTGCATCGGGCAGCCTGCCCTCCGATCGGAGCACCACATTCAGTCCGAGCGCGCTTAACTGCTTCATAATCAGCGGACCGCGGTCCGGGTGACGCGGCACGATGATGGTGAGAAGATTGGGCTTGGTGCGTTTCATTGCGATGTGAGCAGAGGCGACCATTTCGTCTTCGCCTTGATGCGTACTTGCCGCGAGCCAGACCGGGCGTCCCGCGATCGCCGACCCGATCAATTTCTGCGCTTCCTTATCGACCGGCGGCGCTGGCGCATCCGCTTTCAAATTGCCGACCCCATGCGCCTCTGCTGCGCCGAGCTGCGCGAAGCGCTGCGCCAACATTTCGTTCTGCGCCAGTGCGAGATCGAAGCAGGAGAATAGCGGGCGGCTCAAGCCTGGCCGCCGCCGCCAGCGCTTGAACGAGCGCGGCGAGATCCGTCCATTGACCAAGACGAGAGGCACATTGCGCGCCTTGGTCTCCAGCAATAGGTTCGGCCAAATCTCGGACTCGACCAGCACCGCGAGATCCGGCCGCCAATGGTCGAGGAAGCGCTGGATGTACCCAGGATTATCCAGCGGCAAATATTGATGCATGGCGCGTGCAGGCAATCTCGCGCCCGCCAACTGAGCTGAAGTGACCGTCCCTGTGGTGAGCAGCACGCTCATGTTTGGATGCTCTTTCCCGATCGCCTCGATCACCGGCAGCACCGCGTTGGTCTCCCCGACGCTTGCGGCATGAAACCACGCGACAAATCCGGATGGACGATTGATGCTGGCGAGTCCGTAGCGCTCAGGCCGCCGCTCCAGCTCTTCTTTGCCGAACCGCGTGCGCCAGGCGAGCATCACCGGCGCGAACGGAGCCGCGACTTGGGTGAACGCGCGATAGGCCGCAAGCGTCAGCCCGGGCTTCGCGCTTAAGATTTGTTGATCGGTGGACAAAGGATCTTTGGCTCCGGCGAGAGCATAGGCGCGCGCGGTCGCTTGCGCGAGCCCTTGTTCGATCTTGACTCGCGCCGCCTCGATCTCTGCCTCATCGGCATCCTCCGGCACGAGGATCGGCTCGCCGACCACGATGCCGAGCGTCGAGAAGGGGAGATTGACGCTGAACCGGCTCCAATTATTCAGTCTAACGAACCGGCTCGTCGCCATGGCGCAAGGCACCACAGGCCGTCCCGAGAGCTTGCCCAGCATGGCAATGCCCGTGCCTGCGCGCCTTGCCGGGCCCGGCGGCACATCGGCCGTCATCGCCACGGTGGCGCCTTCCTCGAGCGCCCGCAGCGCCGCCCGCATCGCGGTTGCGCCGCCGCGGTCGCGTCTCCTCGCGCCAGCGCCAGCGCCCCTGATCAGGCCCATGCCGAAGCGCTCAAGCGTTGCGCCAACAAGCGCCGCATCGCCGTGACGCGCCACCATGCAACGCACATCGGCAGGCCGCTTCTCCGGCTTGATCTTGGGCAGCATCCCGAACTGCCCATGCCACATGCCGAGGATCTGAGGGTGCTGAGAAAATAACCTGCCGTCGGTGTCCGGAGGATCGCGGACTATCGTGGAGGTGTTATAGACGAGCCGCACATAGCCCGCGGCAAGTGCGCTGCCGATGGCCAACAGGGCCGGAGATGAAAGCAGCCTGGGCGCCATGCCGACTCAAGACAACGTCGTTATTTGCCGGCCATCGCCACGGCTTCGGCGCCGTGCTCGTGGGGCTCATGCGATTGAATTCCGGCAATGCCGAATTGGGTGCGGTGAAGCCGCGTGTAGAGGCCGCCTTTGGCCACCAGTTCGTCGTGCCGTCCGATTTCGACAATGTGGCCCTGATCGAGCACGCAGATCAGGTCCGCCTTCTTCACCGTTGATAGGCGATGCGCGATCATCAACACGGTCCGCCCCTTCATCAGCTCCTCGAGGGCGCGCTGCACTTTCGCCTCGGCCTCTGAATCGAGCGAGCTGGTCGGCTCGTCGAGCAACAGAATAGGCGCGTCCTTGTAGAGGGCGCGTGCAATCGCGATGCGCTGACGCTCGCCACCGGACAGCAACCCGCCAGCCTCGCCCACGCGCGTGTCATAGCCCTTAGGCAGCGAGACGATGAATTCGTGTGCGGCTGCGGCTTTTGCTGCGGCCACAACCTGCTCTTCGATGATGGGTTTGGACCCGTAAGCGATATTCGCCCGGATCGTATCATCGAACAGCACCGGGTCTTGGGTCACGAGCGCGATGGCCTCGCGCAAGCTTGCCACCGTGACATGGGCGATGTTCTGCCCGTCGATCAGAACCTTGCCCTTGTCCGGATCGAAGAAGCGAAGCGCAAGGTTGACCAGCGTGCTCTTGCCGGCGCCTGACGGCCCGACCAGCGCCACGGTGCGTCCCGGTGGCACGGTGAGGCTCACGCCGTCTAGCACGCTGCTTTCCGGATCGTAGGAAAACGAAATGTCACGGAACTCGATTTCGCCGTTGTCCAAGGCGAGCGGCTTGGCGTCGGCAGCTTCGTTGAGATTGACTTCGAGGTCGATGATGCCGAACACGCGGCTCGCTGCGGCGATGCCCTCCTGCAGCTGCGTCTGCAAGGTGGCCGCACTCTTCAGCGGCGCGTAAAGCAACAGCGCTGCCGTCATGAAGCCCATGAAGTGGCCGAGCGTCAGATCGCCTCTGATGCCCTTGGTGCCGGCGAAATAGATTGCAAGCGCGAAGCCGAACCCGGTCAGGAGTTCGATCGACGGGCTCGACAGCGCGCGGGCCCGCGTGCCGCGCATGGTGAATTCCAGCGCGCGGTTGATGGTGGTCGCCGCGCGATTCTCCTCGCGGTCCTCTTGCTGATAGGCGCGCACGATGCGCATGCCGCGAAGCGTCTGCGTAATCAGCGCCGAGAGGTCGCCGGTCTCCTGCAGCGACTTCGTGGTCGATTTCCGCATTTTCCGCCTCTGGCTGCCGAGCAAGAACCAGGCGAACGGCATGAAGACCAGGATCAGCACGGCAAAGCGGGCATCCATGTAAAACATGGTGGCGACGAGGATGATCACTTTCAGATAATTCTCGCCGAGCGTCACCAGCGAGCGGCTCGCGGTCTGGCGGATGAGATTGGAGTCGTTGAGGAAGCCGGAGAGCAGGCGCCCCGAGTGCACGGTCTGAATCCAGCTTAAGTCTGCGCGCGCGAGACGCGCGAACATGGCGATGCGGAGATCGGCGACAAACCGGTGCCCGAGATAGGCGACTGTGACATCGGCCACATATTCAGAGATGGCCTTGATGATGGTCACGAGCACGATGCCGGCGACCACCACATAGATCATCTCTTGGTTCTTGGCGACGAACACGTCATCCGCGGTCTTCTGGATCAGGAAGGGGATAGCTCCGGTCGTCGCCGCGGTCATGATCATGGCGACGCTGGCGAGCAGCAGGAGGCCTAGCCTCGGGCGCAAATGCTCGTGCCAGATGCGTGTGACGATCTCCCAAGTCGTGTAATGGGCTTGGAGCTCGTCGGCGCCTCTGGTGATGGCGCTCGCGTCGCTGAAAAGTTGATCTTTCAAGCGCTCCCCTCTGAAATCTTGCGCTTAACCGTCCTTGAGCGAATGACTGGCCACCTTCTAGCACGCCGCGTCGGTGGGCTCTAAGGCGAAAAAACTCTTGAATCTAGTCCAGTTGCGACGGCCTTCAGCCGAATATGGCGACCCAGGGCCCTTCGCAATCAGCCCTTTGGCCCCTTCTCGTCCGGATCGAGCAGCCGGTGCAGATGCACGATGAAGTACCGCATATGGGCGTCGTCCACGGTCCGGTGCGCGGCGTCTTTCCAGGCGTCGTAGGCCTCCGCATAATTCGGATAGATGCCGACAATATCGAGCTTCTTGAGGTCGGCGAAATCGAGTCCTTCGAGCGAGGTCAGCTCGCCGCCGAATACGAGATGCAGCAATTGTTTCGTCTTCGCACTCTCAGCCATCGGAGCCCCAGCCCTATATCTATCTTGCATGGAAATTTTGCCGGCAGCGTCACTGCCGGTCGATGCGGCTTGTACGCTCGATCAGATGAACGTGGAGCCCGGGGGGTGCCGCGACGAGACTAGGGAAGCGCGGCACGGCGCGATTAAAGATCAGGGGTTCGCCGCGATGATCGGTGACGACGCCGCCGGCCTCCTCGACAATGAGCACGCCTGCCGCCAGATCCCATTCCGCTTTTGCCGAGAGCGAGATCGTGGCATCAGCGCGGCTGCAAGCAACCAGAGCCAAGCGATAGGCCACTGAGTTGACCCATGCCGTCTCGACCTCGGGCCAAGGCTCGGTCCAGATCTTCTTTTTGAACAAGCCGCCGCTTGCGATCAGATGCGCGCCTTCGAGGCCCTCTTGCCCGCTGACATGGATCGGCCTGCCATTCAGGAACGCGCCGTGACCCTTGATTGCGTGAAACAGCTCTTGCCGCGCCGGATTGTAAACCACGCCGATCACGGGCGTCGATCCCTCGACCAAAGCTGCCGAGACAGTCCATTCCGGGTTATGACGCAAGAAGGCGTTGGTGCCGTCGATCGGATCGATCACCCAAACCCGCGACCGGGTGAGCCGCTTGGCGCTGTCCTCGGACTCTTCCGACAACCAGCCGTAATCTGGGCGGGCGCCCTCGAGCTCGCGTTGCAGCAGCGCGTTGGCCGCGAGATCCGCTTCGCTCACCTCCGAGCCGTCGAGCTTCTTCTGCACCGTAATCTCTTGCCGGAAGTAGGACAGCGCAAGCGCGCCGGCATCTCTTACCGCGGTCTTAAGTAGCTCGTAGTCCGCGTCCAGCGATGGCGCGGATTCTTTATGTTTCAAGGCTGTCATCGATCGGGAAGAATCTCTAAACCATGGCTGCAATTGTGCACTGCAAACCGCTTGTTAACAACGTCCATTAAGCGGTTTGGAAGGCTTGTCTGGCAGATTGGCCTCAATAAAGGCTGCCTCAAGGCAACGCCAAAAGGGAAGCTAACAGCAAGGCGTCACCGGGCCTCGGGGCTAAGCTCCGGGGCCCGATGCATTTTTGAGCAACCCGTCCGGCGCGGCGAGACGCCGCATCAGCTTAGAGGACGAAGTCGGCCTTGATGAGGTGCGTCACGTCGACCAAGGTGACGTGAATCTCGAAATCTGCCTTGTGTTTGCGTTGGCCTTACAGTGTCGCAGCGAGAAACATATCGAGCAGGATCGCGGCGAATACGATAAGTCCGAACTCGCGATTCGAACGGAATCGCCGCAGGCAATTCTCCGCATCGTCGATGTTGAGCGTCACCACCTGCCAGGCGAGCTGGGCGCCGGCTCCCACCATGCCGAGCAAGAACATTGTCTCGGCTCCAGCCGCGACGCCGGCAAATGTAATCGCCGACCACGCGACCGAGTAAAACAGCACGAGCCAGCCGCGAGTCGCGCGACCGAATTTAAGCGCGGTCGATTTCATGCCGATGAGCGCATCGTCCTCGCGATCTTGATGCGCGTAGATCGTGTCGTAGCCGATGGTCCAGGCGATGGCGCCGAGATAGAGGACGAACGCAGGCCAGCCGAGCCGTCCCTGCACCGCCGCGAAGCCAAGTAGCGCGCCCCAATTGAAAGCGAGCCCCAGCACCGCTTGCGGCCAGAAGCTGTATCGCTTGACGAAGGGATAGAGCGCGACGATCGGAAGCACGCCTAGCCCGAGTAGGATGGTGAAGCTGTTGAAGCTGAGCAGTACCGCAAGTCCGATCAGCGAGAGGATGCCCATGAAGATCGACGCTTGCCGCAATGTGACGGCGCCACTCGGCAGCGGCCGCGATCTCGTCCGCGCCACACCGGCATCGATCTCGCGATCGATAATGTCGTTATAGCTGCAGCCGGCGCCACGCATGACGATGGCGCCAAGCGCAAAGAGGAGAAGCGTGGTTGGATCGGGGTAGGCGGCGCCGGTGCCGCGATAGGCCAGCGCCACCGCCCAGAAGCAGGGCAGCACCAGCAACCAGATTCCGATCGGACGATCGATCCGCGCAAGCCTGACATAGGGCAGAATTGAAAACGGGGCGAAACGGTCGGCGACATTTTCGGGTTCTGCGTCCGCGATGGTTTTTCCTTGTGGTGCGAGGCGCGACATGTCTTCTGCTTGCACCTTGCTGGTTGGAATGTCCGATCCGAAGCCTTGCGCCATGTCGTCCAAACTCACCAGACTGTTCGTTGCCGCGCCATTGGTCTCAAGGGGAGAACTTGCCCTCGATCCCGCACAGGCGCACTACCTTATCAACGTTATGCGATGCAAGGCCGGCGACGAAGTCCTTGTATTTAACGGCATAGACGGCGAATGGCGCGCGAACCTTGCCGCGAGTGGCCGCAAATCGGCGAAACTCAACATTGGCAAGCAGGAAAGGCCCCAAACCGAAGGCCCGGATCTGCACTATTTGTTCGCGCCGCTAAAGCGGGCGCGCCTCGATTACATGGTGCAAAAGGCGACCGAGCTCGGCGTAAGCCGGCTGAGACCTGTGCTTACGCGCCGGACCATGGCCGAACGCATCAATGAAACGCGACTTCGCGCCAATGCCATTGAGGCTGCCGAGCAATGCGGCATTTTGCGCGTTCCCGAGATCGAGGCTCCCGAAAAATTGTCGAAGCTGCTCGAAACTTGGGACCAAGATCGCCTCCTCATCTTCGCCGACGAGCAAGCGCCAACCGCTTCGCCGCTCGCGGGCCTGGCGGCGCAAAGGCGCGGGCCGCTCGCTGTTCTGATCGGCCCCGAGGGTGGGTTCGAAGCCGACGAGCGCGCGCTTCTCCTAAAACAGACTTTCGTTGTGCCCATTTCGCTTGGCCTTCGCATCATGCGCGCGGACACGGCCGCAGTCGCCGCTCTGTCGCTCGTCAATGCTGTGTTAGGTGATTGGCGCTAGCACTTGCCAGGCGCTCCAGGGGAGCGTCATAAAGGCCGCGCTTCGCATGCGTAACATTGTGGCGAGACCGGCGAAGCGTTCCTTAGCTCCTGGCTTAGCAAATCATTCTCTAAAAGCGGAGTTCGTCTCATGTCGACGCGGGTAGGGGACGCGGACACCCCGTTCATAGACTCTCGCGACGAACTCGTCGCGGAGCTTGAAGCTGGCGTGAAGCCGGACAGCGATTGGCGGATCGGCACCGAGCATGAAAAATTCTGCTTCTATGAGAAAGATGATTCTCCGGTGCCGTACGAGGGCGAGCGCGGTATCGCCGCCTTGTTGACTGGCTTGCAACGGCGCTGCGGTGAACCGGTCTTGGAGCAGGGCAACATTATCGCTTTGCAGAGACAGGACTGTTCGAAAGGCGGCGTCATCAGTCTGGAGCCAGGCGGTCAACTCGAGTTGTCGGGTCCGCCACTGGAGAATTTGCATCAGACCTACGAAGAAACCCACCAGCATCTCATCGAGGTGAAGGAGGTCGGCGGCGAACTCGGCATCGGGTTCTTGGGCCTCGGCTTCTCCCCGAAATGGACTCTGGCAGAGACCCCGGTCATGCCCAAAGAGCGCTATCGGATCATGGCGCGCTACATGCCGAAGGTCGGCAAGCTCGGGCTGAACATGATGTTCCGCACCGCGACCGTGCAGGTCAATCTCGACTTCGGCAGCGAAGCCGACATGGTCAAGAAGCTCCGCGTCGGTTTGGCGCTACAGCCGATCGCGACCGCGATCTTCGCCAACTCGCCCTTCACCGAAGGCAAGCCCAACGGCTTTCAATCTTATCGAGCCGAGATCTGGCGCGACACCGATCCACATCGCACTGGCTCACTCCCCTTTGCCTTTGAGAACGGCATGGGCTTTGAGCGTTATGTCGACTACGCGCTCGATGTGCCGATGTATTTCGTTTATCGCGACGGTCGTTACATTGATGTTGCAGGAGCCTCGTTCCGCGATTTTCTCGGCGGCAAATTGCCGGCTCTCCCCGGCGAGCGTCCGACGCTGGAAAATTGGCGCGATCACCTCACCACGCTGTTCCCCGATGTGAGATTGAAGCGCTTCCTGGAAATGCGCGGCGCCGATGCCGGAACTTTGCCGGCGCTCTGGGCGCTGCCCGCCCTCTGGGTCGGGCTCCTCTACGACAACGACACGCTCGATGCGGCCTACGCCCTGATCAAGGATTGGACAATGCCGGAGCGCGAAGCCTTGCGCGATTCCGTTCCGCGCCTTGGGTTTGCGACACCGTTCCGCAAGTCGAACGTGCTCGACATCGCGCGCCAAGTCGCATTTCTCGCCGAGACTGGTCTGAAACGCCGCAACCGCCTCGATCAGAACGGCAACGACGAAAGCGTTGCCCTTTTGCCGCTGATCGAACTCCTGGAGCAGGGCCGCTCGCCGGCCGACCTCTTGCTCGCCGACTATAGGAACGACTGGAAGGGCAATATCGACAAAGTGTTCGAGGCGCGGGCGTTTTGACGCTGTTAGGAACCTGATCGTTTTCAAGTGCCAAAGCCTGCCTTGAAAACCCTAACGCCAGTAACCATCTCCGACTTAAGTGATCGTCTCTCCTGCTACCCTGCACGGGTGAGGCGTTCGTCCGTCCCCCGACGGATATATCGGCGGCAGATGCTCCTTTTCTGCCGCCGATTTTTTTGCGCTGAATTACTTGAGTGCGGCCAAGGCCTGATCGAAACCTTGCAGCGAGATCGGGATGCCGATCCCGGCCTCCGGCGTGTCGAAGATGATAAACATTGCGGTGCCGCCGCCTTTCATCTTCTTGATGACCTCGTCTTGCAGCACGACCTCGGCGATGCAGCCTTTGCGGCTGCATTTCAGAAACGGCGCGTTGCCCACATCTTGATTGTTGATCTTGAGGCCGAGGCCGGTCGGTAACAGCACGCCGAGCGGGACGACGACGCGCAACAGCTTCTTGTCCTCGCTCTCGGCTTTGTAGAACAGTACGGTAAGACCGACATTTGGCCTGTCCTCGGCGGTGACGCTCTGCACCAGAGCGCATTTCTCTTCCTTGGCGCCCGCCGGCGTGCGGCAGCTGACCTGCCAAGCGCCATGTGTCGCGCGCACCACGCTTCCTGGCTCGGTATCCACAGCCGCTGCGGCTGCCGATGGCGCTGCCGTTGCGGCGGCGTCTGGTGAGGCACCTTGCGCGTCGACGGCACCGGTGCCGCCGAGCGCCAATAGCAGCCCGACGCAGAACGAGATCGGCGCGCGCAAGTTCGGAAGCTTTGTGTTTTGCGGTTGGATCATCGGTTGGGTTTCAAGCGCACACCAGGCCAAGCGAATCGCGCGCCCACACTAATCCGCGGGCAGACCGCTTGATAGTGTCGATCCACGCTTAGGAAAACCGCATCGCCGAGCATTGGGGCTAAAGTTCGACCTGTTGCCGAAATGCTTGGAACTCCTTGGCTTTACGGCTCCTCAAGCGTGCATATGCCGCAGCGCGGCCGCAAATCATGGCTGTTGCCAACTTTAAGCCTTTATGATTTGAACTGGGAAAAGAGCATTTAAATTTCGTTTACCCGCGGTTTGAATGCAAAAAACAAAAGCTGGGGGCGACGCCGGGACCGCGATCATTCTTTCGCGCCCCCTTTGCTTTGACCGGAACGATGGCGAACCCGGCTTGGGTTCGATGCACGGGAACGACAAGCCCAATGCCGCATCCAAGTGGATGCTGTCTTTGGGGGTCGGGAAGCATGGAGTGGGAGCGGATTGATGGCTTTTTTTGATCGAACGCTGAAGATTTTTGCAAGTATGGCCAGCCTGGTCTGGAGCACCTCGGCCTTTGCCGGCGACGGGCAGCCCTCGCCCTGGCAGATGACTTTTCAAAAAGCCAATTCGCCGATCATGGAACAGATCACCAGGTTCCATGACTACCTCACCATCATCATTATTTTGATTACGCTCTTTGTTCTCGGCCTGCTGGTTTATGTGATGGTGCGTTTCAACGAGCGCCGCCATCCGCAGCCTTCCAAGACCACGCACAACACAGCGCTCGAAATCGCTTGGACGGTCATCCCGATTCTCATTCTGGTGGCGATCGCGATTCCGTCTTTCAGGCTGCTCTTCGCCCAATACGACTTTCCGAAAGCCGACCTCACCATCACGGCGACGGGACATCAGTGGTATTGGACCTATGAGTACCCAGACCAAGGCATTCATTTCGATGCCATCATGGTGCAGCAGGCCGATCTGAAAGAGGGGCAACCGCGGCTCCTCACCGCCGATCACGACTTGGTCGTGCCGGTGAAAAAGAACATCATCGTTCAGGTGAAGGCGACCGACGTCATTCACGACTGGGCCGTGCCCTCGTTCGGCGTCAAGATCGATGCCGTTCCGGGACGCCTGCAGAAAACGTGGTTCCGCGCCGAGCGCACCGGCATGTTCTACGGACAATGCTCCGAACTTTGCGGTCGCAATCACGCCTTCATGCCGATCGCGGTTCGTGTTGTCACTGACGAGGAGTTTGCCGACTGGCTGGCCAAAACCAAGCCGGCTGCGCCCGCTGCCTCATTGGATGCTACCGGCAAAGTTGCAGCGGCACAGAACTAGACCGCACCCGATCGCAAAGCTCGGTAGGACCGAAACCAGATAGAGATGAGAAGATAAGGAAGACAGCTATGGCGAAAAGCGCTGCTCATGTCGAAGCCGCCCACCACGACGAACATTATCCGTCCTTTGTGCGGCGCTGGCTGTTTTCGACGAACCACAAAGACATCGGCACGCTGTACCTCATTCTAGCGATGATCGGCGGCATTATCGGAGGCTTGTTGTCGATGGGCATGCGCGCGGAGCTCATGGAGCCCGGCATGCAAATTTTCGGTAACCCCGAAATGTTCAACGTCTTCGTCACCGCTCACGGCTTGATCATGGTGTTCTTCATGGTCATGCCCGCCACCATGGGTGGCTTCGGCAACTGGATGGTGCCGCTGATGATCGGTGCTCCGGACATGGCGTTCCCGCGTCTGAACAACATTTCCTTCTGGTTCGTCGCCGCCGCATTCGTGCTGCTCGTCACTTCCTTGTTCATGCCTGGGCCTCCCGGCACCAACGGCGTCGCCGGAGGCTGGACCATGTACGCACCGCTCTCGAGCAGCGGCACGCCCGGACCCGCGGTCGACTTTGCCATCTTTGCGCTGCATCTCGCCGGCGCGTCCTCGATCCTTGGCGCCATCAACTTCATCACTACCATTTTCAACATGCGCGCCCCGGGTATGACACTGCACAAGATGCCGCTATTTGTTTGGGCGGTGTTGATCACCGCCTTCTTGCTTCTGCTGTCGCTGCCGGTGCTCGCCGGCGCCATCACCATGCTGCTGACCGACCGCAATTTCGGCACGGCATTCTTCGATAGCGCCCATGGCGGTGACCCGCTTCTGTGGCAGCACCTGTTCTGGTTCTTCGGCCATCCGGAAGTGTATATCCTCATCGTTCCGGGCTTCGGCATGGTCAGCCAGATCGTGTCGACCTTCTCGAAGAAACCGATCTTCGGCTATCTCGGCATGGCCTACGCCATGGTCGCCATCGGCGTCATCGGCTTCGTGGTCTGGGCCCATCACATGTATGCTGCGGGCATCAGCGTGAACACGCAAGCCTATTTCGTTTTCGCCACCATGGTCATCGCGGTGCCGACCGGTGTGAAGATCTTTTCCTGGATCGCGACCATGTGGGGAGGCTCGCTCAGCTTCAAGACGCCGATGCTATGGGCGCTGGGCTTCATCTTCCTGTTTACCATCGGTGGCGTTACCGGCGTAGTGCTGTCCAATGCCGGCGTCGATCGGTCCTTCCATGATACCTATTACGTGGTTGCTCACTTCCACTATGTCCTTTCGCTTGGCGCGGTGTTCTCGATCTTCGGTGCCTGGTACTATTGGTCGCCGAAGATGACCGGCTACATGTACTCCGAGCCGGTTGGTAAGCTGCATTTCTGGTTGATGTTCATCGGCGCCAACCTAGCCTTCTTCCCGCAACACTTTTTGGGGCTCGCCGGCATGCCGCGTCGCTACGCCGACTATCCGGATGCTTTCGCCGGATGGAACAT
>JANWJA010000030.1 GCA_025449615.1 Methyloceanibacter sp. | reverse complement strand
GCCGCCGCCTGGCTCTCGGTAGTGCGGCGCAGCTCGGCATTTGTTGTTTCGAGTTCGGCGATGACGTCTTTGGCGGCTTTTAACCGGCTGTCCAAGTCGGGCAGCCGTTTCTTGATGGTCTGCTCAAGCACGCGGTTGGCATTGACGTTCTCTTCCATGGTCGCCTTGGCGGCGGCGAGATCGGCGTTGATCTCGGCGATCTTGACGCGGCGCTTATTGGCCTCGACCTGCTCGCGGATCGCCTTTTCCTTGGCCTTGTCCAAAGCCATCTCTACGCGGCGAAGTCTGATGGCATATTCGGCGCGAAGTTGGTCCTTGTCGGCCTGAATGTCGGCGATCGACATCGGCATGGTCGCTTGGAGCTTCTTGGTGGTCAGCCGCACGGCGCGATGCCAGAGCGGTGGCACGAGCAGCAGCGCCAACAGGCTCGCGGCAAGGAAGCCAAGCGCAACGTAGATGCCAATATCGATCATGGTATCGCTACTAGTTTCCGCCTCTGGGGCGCGTCACAAGACCCGGCGTCGCGGGCAACAATAAGGCCGATGCGCGACGCCGTACTGCCGCTTTAAGCCCCCTCCGCCCGTCTCATTTAGCCCCAAACTAGAACGGATTCCAGGTGGGCTCGCGGGTATATTTCAGGTAGCCGATATTGGCTCCAAGCCTAAGGCCCACGCCGGAACGGATCGGCGCCAAGCTTACGTGGTCACGCGAGAGGAAGGTCACGCCGACGCCCCCGACCAAATAAGCCGAGCCTTCAAGCCCTCCATAAGTCTGAAAGATTTCTCCCGGCGAGCGCAGATCGTAGACCAGCACCATGGTTTTAGAGCCATCACCGCCGAAATCGTAGCCGAGCGAGGGGCCCTGCCAATAGACTTTGTAGTCGCCGGCATCGCGGGTATAGAGCGTGCCCTCGCCATAGCGGACGCCGGCGATGAAAGCGCCACCAGCTTCCTCGCCAAGAATGTAGCCGTTGGGGCGCCCCGCGCGCTGGAAAGT
Organism: Methyloceanibacter sp.; assembly: GCA_025449615.1. The sequence continues at coordinate 6,003 of JANWJA010000030.1, read as the reverse complement.
GTATTCGATGGCGCGGGCGAAACCGATCGAGACCTTGCCGAAGAAGCGGTGACCGGTCTCCAGCATCTCGTCCCGGGAGAAGGTGCCCTGGTCTTGGGCCTCCGGCGGCACATAGCGGTCGCCGGCCTGGCCTTGCGGCGCCGGCTCGTATGGCCTGCCCGGGCCGCCACTGTCCTCAGCCTGAGGAGAGGGCGGCGGCAAAGGCGCGCTCTCGACCCGCGGCGGCTGACCGTCATGGGGCTGCGGCGAGATAACAAGCGGCGCATCATTTGATTGTGCCGAAGCCGTGACCGGCAGAAACGGCAGTAACAAGGCCGCGAAGGCGGCCAAAATGGCTGGTCTGGTCATAAGCGTGCCCCCGCGAGTCCCACCCGGCTCGCTGATCTTGGCTAACAGGCCCTTATGATCGGCCGTAACTATTACCAAACTGTGGCTAGCGCCGGGGGTTGGGGGCTAAAAACACCCGAATAGCGTGGTCAAGGGGTCGCGCCCCAGGCGACAAAACCGCTATTGCGTAAACCGGCGTTGGTCTTGCCATAAATAAAGGGACCGCCCCGGGCGTCGAATACCCGGCCTCCCGCTGCCCGAAGCACTGCATCGCCGGCGGCGGTGTCCCATTCCATGGTGGGCCCGAGCCTCGGATAGACGTCTGCTTCGCCCCTCGCGACGAGTAGAAACTTCAAGGAGGAGCCTGCGTCGGAGCGGCTTGCGATCTTGTAGCCGGCGAGGAATTTCACGGTCTCGGCATCGAGATGCGAGCGGCTGACCACGGCGACCAGCCCGCCGGCCGCGGGCTTGCGCACGTGGATGGATCGGCAGGTGAGAGTGCTGAAATCGGCGCCGCCGACATTTGGGGCGAGCTCGGTTTCGACAGCCGTGCCTGGCGCAGGGGTGAGGGCGAGCACGCTACGCGCCGGCGCATAGACGAGTCCGAAATACGGAGCACCGTCTTCGATCAGCGCGACGTTGACGGTGAAATCGGTGCGCTGCTTGATGAACTCCTTGGTGCCGTCCAGCGGATCGACCAGGAAGAAGCGCCGCGGCAGCGTCTTCGACCGGTCGCCCGCATCTTCCTCCGAGACGACTGGAATGTCCGGCGCGAGGTGCTTGAGGGCGTCGAGGAGAATTGCCTGCGAGTCGTGATCCGCCGCGGTCACGGGACTCTTATCGTCCTTCAGCGTGACCTCCGGCCCCTCATGATAGTGGCGCATGATGGCGGCACCCGCCTTCGCGGCGGCGTCGGTCAGGATGTTGGCGGCCCGAGAGAAGGCGAACGCCTCTCCGGTTGTGTGACCTGGTGCTGACAAGGCAGAATGCTCTTTGAGGGCTTTGATTCGTTTTTCCGTTTCGGTCTTGCGGCATCCGCTAAGGGTTTCCGCCGATTTGGCGTTCCTGTAGCAGATTTTTGCCGAAACGGGCTGTGTCAATTCGCGACTAGGAGGAGGCCATGTCCGAGCAACTCGGCAATCTCGATCTTGCGGCTCTGATCTCGAGCCGCATCTGCCACGATGTGATCAACCCGGTCGGCGCCATCTCCAATGGCCTGGAAATGCTGGCCGAGGAGCCTGACGAAGAGATGCGCGTCCAGGCCATGGAGTTGATCCGCAATAGCGCGAGGCAGGCCGCGGCTAAGCTGCAATTCGCGCGGCTTGCCTTTGGCGCAGCGGGGTCCGCGGGGGCGGAGATCGATCTTCGCGACGCCGAGAAGGTCTCTCGCGACTTTGTGCAAAGTGCCAAGCACAGCCTCGAATGGAAGGGGATGGCGGCGACGTTGCCGAAGAACAAGGTGAAGCTCCTGCTCAACCTCGTGGCGCTGGGCGTCGTGGCGTTGCCGCGGGGCGGCGTGGTTACGGTCGAAATCGTGGGCGAGCCGCCGAACGTGGCCTTCACCGTTACCTCCAAGGGCGAGGCGGCAAAGCTTAACGAGCATGTCACGGGACTGCTGGCGGGCGCGAATGGGGCACCAATCGATTCGCACTCGATCCAGCCTTATTACGCCAACCTGGTCGCTCAAGCGGCGGGCCTTGGGCTGAGTGTCGAAGCCAAGGACGGCGAAGTGGTGCTAAAGGCGGCTTGAAGCCGGTATTTTTGGCGGAATTTCGGGCACCGCAACCAAACGTAAACCAGAGTTCACCATTATCCTTGCGGGGTTGACCGCTCGGGCATCGCGGGTCCGAGGTCAGCCTTCGAGGTGAGCGATGGACGAGCTGCTAGGCGATTTCCTGACGGAGACGGGAGAGAGGATCGATCTTCTCGAGCCCGAGCTCGTCCGCTTCGAGCGCGAGCCCAACAACGCCGAGATGCTGAACGCCATCTTCCGGCTGGTGCACACCATCAAGGGGACTTGTGGGTTCATTGGCTTGCATCGGCTGGCTAAGTTGGCGCACGCCGCCGAAACCCTGATGGGACAATATCGCGACGGCGCGCCGGTCACGGTCGAGAGCGTGTCAGTGATCTTGTCGAGCCTCGATCGTATCAAGCTGATCTTGTCGGAACTCGAGAAGACGGGCGCGGAGCCGATGGGCTCTGACGACGATCTGGTCGAACGCCTGGAACAGCTTGCGCTGGCTCAACCTGGCGCGAACTTAAAGCCGGCGGAGTTCTCCTTCGTCGGTGAGCTTGGGCGTCCGTTACAGCTTGGCGAGGTTTCGCTTGACGAATTGGAGCGCGCTTGGCTCACAGCGCCCGGGCCTGACGGCCTGGTTGTGGCGGAGCCCGCCAATCGGGATTTGGCACCCCGCAGCCAGACCGTTCGCATCAGCGTCGACATGCTCGAAAATCTGATGACGACGGTCAGCGAGCTCGTGCTGACACGCAATCAACTTCTCGATCTGGTGCGCAAGAACGGCAAGAGCGAATTCAAGTCGCCGCTGCAACGTCTCTCCACGGTCACCGCGGAGCTGCAGGAAGGGATCATGAAGGCCCGCCTGCAGCCGATCGCCAACGCCTGGCAGAAGCTGCCACGGCTCGTGCGCGAGCTCTCGCTCAACCTCGGCAAGTCGATCGACCTCGAGCTCGACGGCGGCGAGACCGAGCTCGACCGGCAAGTGCTCGAGCTGATCAAGGATCCGCTCACTCATATGGTACGCAACGCCGCCGACCATGGCATCGAATCCTCGGAGGAGCGCACCCGAGCCGGCAAGCCGGCAATGGGACATGTCAAGCTTCGCGCCGGCCAAGAAGGCGGTTCCATCGTCATCGAGGTCGAGGACGACGGAAGGGGCATGAGCGCGGCGAAAATCCGATACAAAGCGCTCGCCTCACATCTCGCCACGCAGGCAGAGCTCAATCGCTTGAGTGACTACGAGGTGTTTAGTTTCATCTTTCGCCCGGGCTTTTCCACGGCGGGAGAGGTGACCGAGATTTCCGGGCGCGGCGTCGGCATGGACGTGGTACGCGCCAATATCGAGGAGATCGGCGGCACGATTGAACTGAAGTCGACCTCGATAGCCGGCACCATCTTCCGCATCAAGATACCGCTTACGCTCGCCATTATGCCGGCGCTTATCGTGGCCGCCGGGGCGCAATGCTTTGCCATCCCCCAGTTCAGCGTGATGGAGCTGGTTCGTGTCGGCGACAATTCGGAGCACCAGCTGGAGCGCATCAACGCGACGCCGGTGCTCCGCTTGCGCAACAAGCTGCTGCCGCTGCTCGACCTGGCCGAGCTGCTTCGCCTCGAGGTGGATGACAGCCCTGATACTAAGAGGCATGACGCTGCGCCGACGGTTGTGGTGATGCAACACGGACGCAAGACATTTGGCGTGCTTGTCGACAGCGTGTTTCATGCCGAAGATCTAGTGGTCAAGCCGATGTCGCAATTGCTGCGCGACATCAAGATGTTCTCCGGCAATGCCATTCTCGGCGACGGCAGCGTGATCATGATCATCGATCCGAATGCTCTCGCGGCAGCGATCGCAGCGGTCGACGCGGCAGAGCTCAAGGATCTGTTCGTTGAAGTGGAGCGGGACGCACCGGTGGCGGCGACTTCCCTGCTCGTGTTCCGAGCGGCGGCGCCGATGTTGAAGGCAGTGCCGCTGTCGCTGATCACACGGCTTGAGGAATTCGAGGCGAGTAGCATCGAAACCATGGACGGGGACGAGTTGGTGCAATATCGCGGCGCGCTGATGCCGATCGTGTTCTTCGAGGGACAGCGGCGGCGCGAGTCGGGCATGCAGCCCGTACTGGTGTTCACCGAGGCCGACAGGCCCATGGGGCTCGCCGTGGATGAGATCGTCGACATCGTGGAAGAACCGCTCACGATCGAGATTACGACCGACAAGCCCGGCCTGATCGGCGCGGCCATCGTTCGGGGCAACGCCACCGAGATCGTCGACGTCTCGCATTATCTCGCCAAGGGTGTCGGTGCCCGCCTGAAGCCAGGCCAGTTGGCGACAAAGCGCGATATTGCCGTGCTGCTGATCGACGACAGTCAGTTCTTCCGCAACATGCTGGCGCCGCTGCTCGAAGCGAACGGCTATCGGGTGACGGCGGTAGGCTCGGCGGAGGAGGCCTTGGTGCTGAAGGAAAGGGGCTCTGCCTTCGATCTCATCGTCAGCGATTTGGAGATGCCCGGCATGGATGGGATCGCCTTTGCCGAGACGCTCAAGGGGGACGAGGCCTGGGGCAAGATCCCGCTGGTCGCGCTGTCTTCCTACGGCTCGCCCAGACTGATTGAGCAGACCCGGAATGCCGGCTTTGTCAGCCATGTGGGCAAGTTCGATCGCAAAGGCCTGATGGATACGCTGGAGGAGTGCTGCAAGAAATGGAGTTGCGCGGCATGACCGAGCATTGCGCGCCGTCCGAAGAGCAGGATTTCGTCACGGTGGTGACGGCCGGACAAGTGTTCGGCCTGGATCTCGATCGTGTCCGCGACGTGTTCGTGCCGCGCGGTCTGTCGCCGGTGCCGCTCGCTCCGAATGAAGTGGCAGGCTTGCTCAATCTGCGGGGCCGCATTGTCACCGCGGTCGACCTTCGCCGCAGACTGGGACTTGGGCCGCGACACGGCTCGGCACCAGCGGTTGCCGTGGGAATTGAGGAGCGCGGCGAGCTTTACGGCTTGGTTGTGGACGGGGTTGGCGAGGTCTTAAGGCTGCCGCGTTCTCGCTGCGAGGCTAACCCCGTCAATCTCGACGAGCGTTGGGCGGAGATTTGCCGAGGCGTTTACCAGCTCGATGAAGGCCTGATGGTGATCATCGACGTCGACAAGGTTCTGGCATTCGACCGGACCGCTTCTTGAGCGGCGCCGGATCTAGCGGAGGACGGAAGATGAAGCATTGCCTGGTGGTTGACGATAGTGCTGTGATCCGCAAGGTGGCGCGGCGCATCCTCGAAGACATGAGCTTCAAGACTTCGGAAGCAGAGAATGGGCGCGACGCGCTGGATCAGTGCCGCAAATCGATGCCGGATGTGGTGTTGCTGGATTGGAATATGCCGGTGATGGACGGCATTGCGTTTCTCGTGGCGCTACGTAAAGAAAGCGGCGGCGATTCCCCCATGGTGATTTTCTGCACGACGGAGAACGATGTCGAGCATATCACACGTGCCATTAATGCCGGTGCCAACGAATACATCATGAAGCCGTTCGATCGCGGCATCATGGAAGCCAAGTTTCACGAGGTTGGACTGGTCTGAAGCGTGTAATCGATGCTTCACCAGAGCCTCACCGCGCCGTCCCCGACTGGATCTCCGGGCACCAGAGCGCTGAAAGTCGACCCGATCCGCGTGATGGTGGTTGACGATTCCGCGGTGGTGCGCGGATTGGTGTCGCGTTGGATTGAGGAAGATCCCGAGCTCGAGGCGGTGGCCCGCCACGCCAACGGCAAGCTTGCTGTCGAAGATGTGGCGCGGAGCGCCCCCGACGTTGTTGTGCTCGATATCGAGATGCCGGTAATGGACGGGCTCACCGCGCTGCCGCTGCTGCTTGCGGCGCGCCCGCAGTTGAAAATCCTGATCGTCTCAACGCTGACGAAGCGAAATGCAGAAATCAGCTTCAAGGCGTTGACG
>JANWJA010000029.1 GCA_025449615.1 Methyloceanibacter sp. | reverse complement strand
TGCGCCGTCGCTACAAGGCCGCGCGCCAGGCTTTTGCCGAGGCTTTCGCCACCGGCCATGACGAAGATTTCCACGATTGGCGGAAAGGCGTGCAGCATCATTGGCGGCATATGCAGCTTCTGGCGCCGAGTTGGCCTGCTGTGCTCAATGCTCGCGTCGAAGATTCCCGCGCCCTGTCCCAAATTCTTGGCGAGGATCACGACATTGCGCTTTTGAGCCGGCTGATCTCGACGCCGACCATGGTGTTCGGCACGCCGGACGACACCGAGTCGTTCTTGCGGCGCTGCCGGAAGCGGCAAAAAGCACTCCGCCGCGAAGCCAAGGCGCGTGGCGAACGTCTGTTCGCCGAACGCCCGCGCACCTTTGTCGAGCACATCGAAGAGCATTGGCGGCTCGCGACCGAAGTCCTGCACCGCCCGATTGTCACGAGCCAGGACATGCCTGCCGAATCGGCGAAGACAGATCAGCCAGGCGACGATCGCGCCGCCAATGTCGTCTCGCTGGAAGATCTCAGAACCGGCCGGGCAAGCTAGATCCCGTTCGCTTCCTGCCACGCCTGAAACATCAGCACGGTCCAGAGCGAGGCGTGCCAATTCCGCCTTCCGCTCTGATGCTCCTGCCAGCGGGCTTGGATCGGGCCGGCCTCTAACAGCCCACCTTCGGCAAGTTTGTTAGGCTCGAGCAGGGCCTCCGCCCAGTCCCGCAACGGACCCCTCAGCCACGCGCCGATCGGCACGGCGAACCCGCTTTTCGGGCGGTCCAGCAAGGCTTTGGGCACGTGCCGATAGGCCAGTTGCCGCAACAGCCATTTGCCCTTGCCGCCCCGCATCTTGAACCGCGAGGGCAATCTCCAGGAAAATTCCACCATGCGGTGATCGAGGATCGGCACGCGGACTTCTAGCGCCACCGCCATGCTGGCGCGGTCGACCTTGGTGAGAATGTCGTCGGGAAGATAAGTGAGCGTGTCGAGATATTGCATGCGATCGAGCCCATCGGGGAGCGCCGCTTCAAGCTCGGGGTCGAAGATCACGCCCTGGGGCTCTCGGGCGCCAGGTACGATCGCCTCCGGATCGTCCCAGGCGCTGACAAGGCTGCGATAGCCGCCTGCCGGCCCCTCGCGCAACATCGCGGCCGTCTTCTGGATTTTGTCGCCGCCATAGGAGGGTCGCTTCCGCGCCGGTACCAAGCGAAACAACGTGTCCCAGACTGCGGGCCCGGCGAGGTCGAGCCCGGACGCCAGAACTTGCGCCACCCGTGGCGGCATCGACTGTATGCGCCGCGCAAAGCGGTGCCTTGTATAGCCTGCAAACAATTCGTCGCCGCCATCGCCCGAGAGTGCCACCGTCACGTGCTGGCGCGTCAGCTTCGACAAGAGATAAGTCGGCACCTGCGAAGAATCCGCGAACGGCTCGTCATAAATCTCCGGCATCAGCGGGATCGCGTCTTGCGCGTCTCTGGCGTTGACATAGAGCTCGGTGTGCTCGGTGCCGAGATGGGCTGCCACCGCACTTGCATGCGGCGCCTCATCGAAGCCCTGCTCGCGGAACCCGATCGAGTATGTCCTCACCGGAGCGTTGCTCTTCATCCGCATCATCGCCGCGACGGCGGTAGAATCGATTCCGCCGGAGAGAAATGCGCCAAGCGGCACGTCGGAAACCAGCCGTCGCCCGACCGCGTCCCCGAGCAGCGCTTCCAGCATGTCGCATGCCTGCTTGTCGCCGACATCGATTTGATTTTGTTTGCCGCGCTCCGCCGCCTCGGCCAGAGTCCAGAATGGCGCGATCCGCACCTCGCCGGAAGAGTCGATTGTCGCAATATGCCCCGGCATCAATTTAGCGATACCGCGATAGATCGAATGCGGCGAAGGCACATAGGCAAATCTGAAATAAGAAGCGAGCGCGTCGCGGTCGAGCTCCTTCGTCCAGCCGGGTAACACCGCAAGCGCTTTCAGCTCCGAGGCGAAGGCGAGCCGCGACCCCACTCTTCCCCAATAAAGCGGCTTGATGCCGAGCCGGTCGCGCACCAGGCCCAAATGCCTTTCACGCTTGTCATACACCGCGAACGCGAACATGCCGATGATGCGCTTCGCGGTCTCCTCGACCCCCCACTCGGCGCAGGCCTCGACGATCACTTCGGTGTCGGAGTGACCTCTGAAGCGGCGACCTTTGGCCTCGAGCTCAGGCCTGAGCTCCGCAGCGTTGAAGATCTCGCCGTTATAGACAATGACGCAACGTCCGCAGGACGACACCATCGGCTGTGCGCCCGCAGGCGACAGATCGATGATCGAGAGTCGGGTATGGCCTAACGCAACGCCCGCTTCCGCATCGGCCCAGACGGCGCTCGCATCCGGTCCGCGATGCGCAAGCTTCTCCGCCATGGCGCCCGCAAGCGCTTCGAGCTGATTCGTTCCGGAGCGGCGCTCCAGCTCGAGGAAGCCTGCAATACCGCACATGGAATCAGACCTTCAACGCCATCCCGTCATAGGAAACTTCCCAGCCCGCCGCCTCGACCGCTTTCCGTTCAGGGCCATCATCCCTGAGCGCCGGATTCGAATTATTGATATGAATAAAGACCTTACGCTTGACTCCGAGATCGGCGAAGGCCGCGATCGTGCCCGACGATCCCGACATATTCATATGGCCCATACGGTCTCCCGTCTTGTCGAGCAGACCTTGCTTGATCATCTCGTCATTGGTGTAGAGCGTGCCGTCGAAAAACACGAGCGGCGCACCTTTCAGCCGAGCGCGGAGATCCTCATCAAGCTTGGCGCAGCCAGGCACATAGAAGAAATGTTTGCCGGTCGCGGACTCAATCACCTTCAGTCCCAGCGTATCGCCTTCCTTGGTGCCGAGATCGACGCCGGCCTCTTCGTCCTCAAGATAAAGTGGAATCTTGCCCGGCACCACGAACGCTTCGATTTCGATTCCAAGCGGCCCCGACGGTCCCTCCACGTTGAAGCGCTTGCCGAGTTCGATCGCATGCCGCTTGACTAGTGAAGCATCGAGCACATCGAACACGCTGTTGGCCGCAAGCACGTCGAGCACGCGAGCGCTGCCATAAATATTGAAGGCCTGCCCTTCGCGGAGCGTGAGCAGCCCGGCGATGGCATCGACATCGGCATTGGTCAATACCGCTGCCTTGATCGGGCTGTTACGCGCTCGGCCACTGGCGTCGGGATGCAGCTCTTTGGTGTCATTGATCTGCTGCCTGAGATCGGGGCTCGCATTCAACAAGATGAATTCGCCGTGCTTGGCGCTGACCGCGACCGACGCTTGCGTGCGCGGTTTCAGTCCCGCTACGCCCTGACGCAAATCGGCAGAGTTGCGACCGTTACAATTCCACTGCGGGAAGCCTCCCCCGGCAGCAGCGCCTAGGACTTTGATCAGCATGATAAGCTGCCAATGACGACCTTGAGCAGTTGGCGTCAAGGCAAAAAACGGCCAATTCTTTAGGAAAGTACTGTATAGAGGGCCAAATATTGTGAGGCGGCAAAGGTAGGCTCCGCCGACCGCAATAAGCCAATAATCCTGGTTTCCGGGCACCCGAGTTCTTGAGACAGTCATGCGCTACCAGACCAAGCTCCTCATTACAGCTTGTCTCTTGCTGGCGCTCGCGCTGTCTGCTGCGGCGCTGGCTTATTGGGGCGTAACCCAGTCCAACTCCTATCTTGCCCGCTCCCGTATCGCCCATCAGGAACTCGAGCGTCAGCTTCAGCTCTCGCGCCACAGCCAACAGCTGTTCAAGGCTTGGACCGATACCCTCCTCACCGGCATGTCCGACCGGCCTCTGGGAGCCGCCTACCTGCGTAAGGTCATCGAATCCGACTTGGCGACGCTCCGGTCTCTCAGCGAGCAGGAGCTTGCCATGGTTGACGTGGCCGAGCGTCACAGCGAATCCGTGGAACTGACGCGCCTGAACGACATCGAAAAGGAGTTTCAACACACCCTCGACCAGTTGAACGAAGTCGAGCAATTGCGAAGCCGCGGCCGCCCCGACGTTGCCTGGCAAAGCCTGATCACGCTGCTCAAGAGCGGCATCGACCAGAAGCTCAACGAGTTGATCGAGGTGGCCGTCGCCGACGAAAGCGCTGAGGTCGTGCGCATCGACGCCGACGCGGCAGAGCTCCTGAGTAGGCTTGAGCGCTTCAGTCAGATTCTCGCCTTGGTCTCGATCCTCGCTACGTTGTCACTCGTGCTTCTGCTGTTGCGCCGCTTGCGCACACCGCTCGCCGAGCTGTTACACGGCACCCGCGCGCTCGCCCAAGGGGATCTGTCACACCGCATCGCCATTTCCGGGCGCGACGAATTCGCCGACCTCGGTCAGAGCTTCAATCGCATGGCCGCGGATCTGCAGGCCCATCAACAGGCGCTAAAGGATGCACACGACAACCTGGAGAAGCTTGTTGAGGAGCGCACCGAGGAACTCAGCCGGGCAAACCAGACCTTGCGCAACATCGACGAGAGGCGCCGCGGCTTTTTCGCAGATATCAGTCACGAGCTCCGCACCCCGCTTACCATCATCCGCGGCGAAGGCGAGATCGCGCTGCGTGGCGCCAATAAGCGCATAGGCGATTACAAGCAATCCATTGCCCGCATCGTCGAACAGGCCAAGCAGCTTACGCTCCTCGTCAACGACCTACTCTTCATCGCCCGCCAAGGCGCCGGCGCCGCCAGGCTAAACCTGCAGTCCGTGGATCTCAGCGAGCTCGTGGAGAAGGTCTGTGGCGATGCCGAAGTTCTGGCCGATGCCAAGTCGGTGCATGTGGCTTGCGACGTGAACGGCGCGGCGCACCAGCATGTCACCGGCGACCCGGCAAGATTGCGCCAGCTCTTCCTCGTGCTGCTCGACAATGCCGTGCGTTATTCCAAGTCGAACGGCGAGGTCGAAGTCGGCATGACGCGGCATGACGGCGAGGTGACGGTGCGCGTCAGCGATCACGGCATCGGCATCCCCGAGGACGAGCTCGAGAACATTTTTGAGCGCTTCCGACGCGCCGGCAATGCCGCGGAGCACAACGCCGAAGGCCTGGGGCTCGGGCTTCCCGTCGCCAAAGCCATTGTCGAGGCACACAAAGGAAGGATTGAAATGGCGAGCCGTTTAGGCGAAGGAACCACGGTGACGATCGCGCTGCCCACGGCAAACACGGAGGCCGCCAAGTGAACGTTCTGCTGGTGGAAGATGAGCCCCGCGTCGCCGATTTCATCGACCGGGGCTTGCGCGCCGAAAATCACGGCGTGACCGTCGCCCCGACCGGCGGCGAAGGGGTCGAACTCGCCAAGAGCGGGGAGTTCGACGTGATCGTGCTCGACCTGATGCTGCCCGACATGCACGGCTATGCTGTGTGTCAGCGCCTGCGCCAAGACGGCGATCACACCCCCATCCTCATGCTGACCGCCATGGACACGCTCGAGGACAAGATCAAGGGCCTGAAAATCGGCGCCGATGACTATCTCGCCAAGCCCTTCGATTTCGACGAGTTACTCGTGCGTCTGGAGGCTCTCGTCCGCCGCTCGCACAATTTCGCGCCCACCTCCAATATCCTTCAGATTGCAGATCTCGTGCTCGATCGCGATCTGCTCGAAGTGAGGCGCGGCGGCACGACCATCAAGCTCACCGCCAAGGAACTCGCCATCCTCGAGCTTTTGATGAGCGCGCCCGGCAAGGTGTTCTCAAGGACCCGCATTCTCAACCAGGTCTGGGGCTATAGCGAGGATCCGCTGACCAATGTCGTCGACGTTTATATTGCGAGGCTCAGGCGGAAAATCGACACGGAAGGGGCGGAGCCCCTATTTGAGACCGTACGCGGCCATGGCTATCGTCTGAAGCCTTCTGCCTGACAATTTGCCAAGCGAAAACCCCAGATTTTGCCTAATGTCCCTATCGGTGCCAGGAAAGAGGAAGCAAATCTTGCGTAGTTGGCCGAGATCGCTAGAGTATGCGCCGCCACTCTCGCTCTATCGCGACATAGCCATCCCGGGCCTGTTTTTAGCCAGCCCCGGCAGCATTTGCCGCCCTTCGCGGCAACAAGAATCCAAGTGCGCGACGGTGGCAAGCTCCGGGCACATTAGGTTCGAAAGATAACATTGGAGGACGCCCGTTGCGGTTAGGTCTTATTGCTTTCTTGGTTTGCGCCTTCGTTGCGATGGCGGGCCAAACACCGGCGCACGCCATGACCAAGATCAAGGTCGGCGTGCTGAAATTCGGCACGGTGAGCTGGGTGCTCGACGTCATTCAACACAATGATCTCGATAAGGCCGAAGGCATCGAACTCGACATCATGCCGCTCGCCAGCACTCAAGCCACAACCGTCGGCCTGCAAGCAAGCTCTGTCGACATGATCGCCACCGACTGGCTCTGGGTGTCGCGTGAGCGGAGCGGCGGCGCCGACTTTACCTTTTCCTCCTTCACCACCGCGCTCGGCTCGATCATGGTGCCAGCCGATTCGCCGATCAAAACTCTGAGCGACCTCAAGGGGAAGAAACTCGGTGTCGCCGGCGGCCCGCTCGATAAGAGCTGGCTCTTGCTCGTGGCCTATGCGCTGAAGACCGCCAATCTCGATCTGCGCACCGCGACGACCCCTGAATATGGCGCGCCGCCTCTCCTCTCCGAGCGAGCCCAGCAGGGCGCGATCGACGCGGTCCTTAACTTCTGGCCCTATGCCGCCCGGCTGGAAGCGAAAGGCTTCAAGCAATTGATCGGCGTTGAGGACGTTGTCAGCGAGCTTGGCGCCAAAGGCGAGGTCGCCATGGTGGGTTATGTCTTCAGCGAAAGCTGGGCGAAGCAAAACCCCGAGGCCGTTGCCGGCTTCCTCCGGGCCGCAGCCAAGGCAGACGAGCTGCTGGCGACCTCAAACGAAGAGTGGGATCGCATTAAGCCATTGATGCAGGTCGAAGATCAGGCCACATTCGAGGCCTTGAGACGCCGCTATCGCGAAGGCATTCCGGAGCGCTCCGTGGCCGAGAACGAGGCCGACGCCAAGGTCCTTTACCAATTCTTGCGCGAGCTCGGCGGCGAGAAGCTCGTCGGACCCGCCACGGAACTCGCGCCCGGCACATTTTGGAAGGGCGAAAAGAATTGAGCGTGCTTGCTGCCCCGACGGAGCAAAGGTCCTGGCTGCGTGCGTTTCGCGGCCCGCTTGTCTCCGTGCTGTCGGTCGCGATCTTCCTGCTGATCTGGCTAATTGCGGCGCAGATCGCACAGAGCCGACTGTTACCGGGACCTGGCGCGGTCCTGCATTATATGGTCAACGAGACACTTCACGGCGACATGCTGGCCGAGCTCGGCATTACACTTTGGCGCGTGGTCGCCTCCTTCGTCGTCGCCATGTTGATCGGCAGCGTCATCGGTCTCGCCATGGGCCAATCCCCCGCTCTGGACCGCGCACTCGATCCTTGGCTCATCGTACTCCTCAATCTGCCCGCACTCGTCATCATCATCCTCGCTTATGTGTGGTTCGGCCTGAACGAAGCGGCTGCCATCGGCGCCGTGGCGCTCAACAAAATCCCAAATGTCGTGGTGACGCTTCGCGAAGGTGGCCGAGCCCTAGACCCGGGCCTTGACGAAATGGCGCGCGCCTATCGCATGCCGCCAATGGTGAAGTTCGCCAACGTGACGTTGCCGCAGCTGCAACCCTACTTCGCTGCGGCGTCGCGCTCAGGCATTTCCTTGATCTGGAAGATCGTGCTCGTGGTTGAATTGCTTGGCCGGCCGAACGGCGTCGGTTTCGAGCTCCATCTCAATTTCCAACTTTTCAATGTGACGGCGATTCTTGGCTACACCTTCGCCTTTGTCGCCGTCATGCTCGCCATCGAATATCTATTGGTACAGCCCCTTGAACGACGTTCGACCCGCTGGCGCAACAAGCCGGTTTGAAATCCGCATCGAAGAGAAGACCCATGTCGGGGTCGACGGAACGCTCGTTCCAGCGATCCGCGACTTCGTCCTCGATATCGTACCCGACAGTATGACGGTGCTGATGGGGCCTTCCGGCTGCGGTAAGACCACGCTGCTCCGCATTCTCGCTGGGCTCGATGATCGCTTCGTTGGCAACATCATCATGCCGGAAAATGCGCGCATCGGTCTCATGTTTCAGGACCCGCGCCTGCTGCCTTGGCGCACGGTGAAGCAGAACATCATGCTCGTTGCCGATCCAAGCTTCACCGAAGCCGACCTCGAGCATTTGGCGCGAGCCGTCGGCATCGCCGACAAGCTGGCGGGCTATCCGCAAGAATTGTCGTTGGGCCTGGCACGCCGCGTGGCACTTGCCCGCGCCTTTGCCGCCAAGCCGGACCTGCTGTTGCTGGACGAGCCTTTCGTCTCGCTCGACGAGCGGACCGCGGATCGATTGCGGAAGCTGCTGATCGAAGTCTGGTCGGCCCGGCCCACCACGGCGATCCTCGTCACGCACAACCCACGAGAAGCCATTCTGCTCGCGGACCAGCTCGTGCTGCTTGCGCCTCGGCCGACCAAGGTGGTCGCCACCATCCCCATCACCACACCCCGCGCAGAGCGGGACCCCGACGCCGTCGAGGCCATGTATGGGGACCTCTTGCGCCAGCATCCGGCCAATTTCTTCGCGGGTTAAAGGGCTTAGGCCGCCGCAGGGGCCGGGCCGCCGACCTTGCGCTGCTGGATGCCGAAGGACGGATCGTAGGCCCAGAACGACAATCCGAGAAACACCGCAAGACATCCGACCACTACCGCGAGTGCGGTCCAATTCACCTCCAGATAGAAGGCGAACCGGATCAGCTCGACCGCCCAGGTGAAGGGGTTGTAGAGGCAGATATAATAGAGCCAGAGACTGCCCTCCTTCATCTTCCACAGCGGATAGAGCGCAGACGACGCGAAGAACATCGGGAAGATGACGAAATTCATGATGCCAGCGAAATTCTCCAGCTGCTTGATCGTGGACGAGAGCAGCATGCCGAGCGCGCCGAACAGCATGCCGGTTAAGATCAGCGCCGGGATCGCGGTGAGATAGCCGAGCGGCGGCAGCTCAACACCGAAGAAATAGGCGACCAGCAGAAATGTATAGACCTGGAACAGCGAGACGATCACTCCGGCGAAAAGCCGCGCCATCAGCAAGAACCAACGCGGCAGTGGTGTGGTCAGCAACACGCGCATCGAGCCCATCTCGCGGTCATAGACCATCGACAGCGAGCTCTGCATACCGTTGAAGAGCTGGATCATCGCCAGCAGTCCCGGCGTGATGTAAACGTCGTAGGTGATATAGGTCTGGTAGGGCGGGATGATCGCGATGCCGAGCGCGGCGCGAAACCCCGCGGCAAAGATGATCAGCCAGATCAACGGCCGGACCAGCGCCGCAAAGAACCGCTCGCGTTGCTGTAGAAAGCGCAACAATTCGCGCCAGACGATGCCGTTGAAGGCGCGCGTCAAATGCATCAAATTCATGCCGCGATGTCCTCACCCGTGTCGCCGCCAATCAACAGCTGGAACGCGCCGTCGAGATCCTTGGCGCCGGTCTCCGCGACAACATCCTTGGTTTCTCCCCGCGCCACGATCCTGCCCCGGTTGAGCACGAGGAGATCGTCGCCTGGCTCGATCTCGTCGAACAAATGCGTCGCCCACAACACGCCGATCTTGTCCTTGCGCGCGAGCTCATGGATGTGACGCACGATGGCCGTGCGAGTCGGCACGTCGAGCCCGACCGTCGGCTCGTCTAACAGCAGCAATTTCGGGCTATGCAGGATGCTGCGGGCAATTTCCACGCGCCGGCGGTGGCCGCCATTCAAGGCCCGCACGCGCTCACCGATGCGTTCCTTCATATCGAGCGCATCGAGCGCAGCATCCATGCGTTCATCGGCCTCTTTCCGGGGCAAGCCCCGCAGCGCCGCGAAGTAACGTAAGTTTTGCTTCACCGTGAGGTCGAGGTCGAGCGTCGGCTGCTGAAACACCACACCGAGCGGTCCAAGCGCCTTAGCGCCCCACTCTGAGGCGGATTTACCGCAGATTTCGATCCGGCCCGTGGGAGCATCGAACAGCCTTGTGATCAGGGAAAACAGCGTCGTCTTGCCGGCGCCGTTCGGACCGAGCAAGGCGGTGACCTTGCCTGGGTAGACCTCAAAAGAGACGTCGTGGAGGGCCTGTTTGGGCCCGTAGTAATACGACACGTCCTTGACGGTCAGAACCGGGTCATGGGCCGATCCGCCCGTAGGCGCTTCTTTCTGCATGTCTCTGGTCTCTTGGGGCCTGAGGCCGAGGCCTGCGTTTGCACGGGCCCGGGTCTCCGCAATGACATAGCCCCGCCTGCCCCCATTCACAACCCTCTCGCCTCGGGCTGCGCCTTAGCCCGATGGGCAAAAAGAAGCCGCCCCAAAGGGGGCGGCTTCCGTAAGGTCGTT